>CALLJA010000421.1 GCA_938008865.1 uncultured Anaerolineales bacterium | reverse complement strand
TGCGTATAATCCGTTTGGTCCAACACGAATCAATGGAGAAAAACATGCCCAAAACCCAGAACCGAGCCGTGATGACCTGGCTCTTTCTTTTTGCCTTTTCGGTGGCCTTCCTGGTAGCGTGGGGAGGCTATACGCGTCTGACGCGCTCAGGCCTTTCGATCACCGAGTGGAATCCGATCAGCGGGGCGCTGCCGCCGCTCAGCCAGCAGGCCTGGCAGGACGAGTTCCTCAAGTATCAGCAGACGCCCGAGTACGTCCACGTTAACTCGAACATGACGCTGGAGGAATACAAGTTCATCTTCTTCATCGAGTGGTTCCACCGTCTGTTGGCGCGCCTGATTGGCCTGTTCTATGCCATCCCTGTGTTCTTCTTTCTCTTCACCAGGCGCATCCCGTGGAGCGAATTTGGCATCTATTTTGCGATGGGCATGTTGTTCATCCTGCAAGCCTTTGCGGGCTGGTATATGGTCGCCAGCGGGTTGGTGGACCGCCCCGCCGTGAGCCATTTCCGCCTGACGCTCCATCTCTTCCTGGCTCTGACCCTGTTGGGCCTCAGCTTCTGGACGGCGATCGGCCACCTGCGCGGATTCCCGCAGGGCCGCTCGAAATTCTCCCTGCCGTGGAAACTGGCCGTGACTACCTTTGTCGTCCTGCTGGTCCAGATCGCCTATGGCGGCTTTACGGCAGGGCTGAAGGCGGGCCACGTCTCGAACACCTGGCCGCTGATGTTCGGTCAGCTCGTGCCGAAGGGCCTGCTTAGCGCGCTCGAGCCCTGGGCCTTGAACCTGGTTGAGACGCCGCAAACGGTGGCCTTCATCCACCGTTGGTTTGCCTTCGCGGTGCTGGCGCTGGCGCTATGGGCCTACTTTGCGGCGGGCAGGGCGCAGGCCGAGGTGCAGAAATCCGCGCTCTTGCTGGCGGGACTGGTGGCGGCGCAGATTCTGTTTGGCATCGGGGTGGTGATTTTCAACGTCCAGATCGGTGTGGCCCTGTTTCACCAGGCCACGGCCATTTTGCTGTTCATCGCGGGTTTGTATTTCATCCACGCCGCGCGGCGGGCAGAAGTGGTTTCGCGGGATTAAATGTTCAGCGGCGGATGAAAATCCGCCGCTGAATTTTTTAGTTGCCCGAGCGGCATCCGCTGACGGGATTGCACACGATGGGCGCCACGGGACAGGTCAACGGCGCGGCGGGACTGCGTGAGAAGACCCGCGCCTCCCCGCCGTCCTCGTCCATCAGGAAGACCACCAGCGCATCCATGTAGACCGATTTCTGCTTCGATACTTCCGCCCCCACGCAGCCGATGACGATGGCATCGGCCCCGTTGGGGAAACTTGCCACCTTGTTGCTGGGCAGTAATATGCCCAGGTTGTCACCTGGCGTGAGCAGGCGGAAGGCCAGGCGGGGATACGGCAGGATGCGGTACGGATAGGAATTATCGGGCTCGCCCTTGTCCTTGTTATAGAAGCGCGGATACAACACCCGTCCGTACGAGACCATTGCGGTCGGCTGCTGCATGAACGCGTCCAGTTGCGCGGCAGTGAGGCCTGCCTGCTCGAACAAGCCCGCGTCTTCCAGGGCAGCCAGCGCGGCGGCCTGGGTCTGTGGGGTATAGCGCGGCGGATAGAGCGCCGCGCTCCAGGTGGGGCTGAGGCCGATCACGACGAACAAGCCGAGAATGCCCGCCGCCTTCCACGGCGCGGAAGCGGGCCAGCGGAACTCGTCCATGGGCAGCGCGGGCAGGGACTCGTCTGCCGGCAGGGTGCGAGTGAAGGCCGCCCGTACGAGCAGTGCGATCTCGAACAGCCCGAACAGCGAATACACCAGCACGGCCCAATCCACGGGGACGATGTAACGTCCGCCCGAAGTGCGCCCCAGCGTGTTGGATAGTTGATAGGCCAGGAACATCAGCAGCGGCGTCAGCCCGGCCAGCCGCGCGCGCTTCCAGGCCATGCCGACGCCGAAACACAGGACGGCCAGTTGCGCCAGGAGCAGTCCTGCTTGCGCAGGCGTGAAGGCCTTATCCCAGGCGCGGTCCCAGAAGGGGGAGGCTTCCTTCAACAGGTAGCGCAATTCATGCCATTCCAGCGTGGCGGGCAGGACCAGCAGGGAGTTGAGCAGGTTGTTGGTCATGCCCTGTACGAGGAAGCCCGCCCCGCCCGCTGCGGCCTGCGACGCGGGGTCGGTTCCGTACGGCGACAAGGAGGCGGATTTCATCGCGTTGGTCTCGCCGAACTGGATCTGGTAGCGCACGCGCAGCACGTCGCGGAATTTCAGGTAGTACATCTCCAGGATGGAGGTCTCGTTCGAGACGCCCCACGGATACAGGCTGGCGACGAACATCGCGCCCAACACCACCGTCAGCCCGAAGGCGGTACGGAGTCTGCGCCGATACAGGATCCACAGGAAGAGAAGGATCGGCCCGAGGGTGAACAGGGCGTTGGTGCGCGTCAGCGAGAGCAGCGCCACGATGCCGCCCGCCCATAACACATATAGCCGATTCTCGGCAGGGCGTTTGAGCCACTTGATCGTCAGCCAGGTGAGCAGGGCCATGCCCAGCGCGGTGGGAAAGTCGGTTAGCAATTGTTTCGGGCTGGCCAGGTCGGTGAAGGCGGCGCTGGTGATGCTGTTGACCCCGCGCAGGGCCGCCAGCAGCGCCAGCCCGACCCCCAGAGGACGCCCCGAGAGTTCCCTGCCGATCAGGTAGATGAACATGACCAGCGCGGCCAGCAGGGCGGCTTGCAGGTTGGCCACGTCCGCGTAGTTTTGGCCCGCCAGCATGTGCAGGAAGGCCAACGCCTGCATGTACAGCGGACGCTCATACGGGATGCGCCCCAGTAGTCCCTCGCCGATTAGCAGGTATTGACTGCCCACATCGAAGAAGCCTGCGTCCGAGAATGGATAGTATTCGCGGTTGGGCGCGTACGGCCCGGGGTTGAAGTAACTGGGCGGGGTCGGTTCGAGCACCCACAGCAGCGCGGCCAGCACCCACAAGACGGCAGGCAGCCACAGGTCCAGGCGTTGGAAGCGGGCCAGTTTCGGCTCGGCCCAGGCGAAGGTCAGCGCTGCAGCCAGGGCCAGCAGCACCTGCCACGCCAGCACGGGCGCGCCCGCTGCATAGCGATATTCCAGATAATGGGTGGACAGCGCCCGGTAGACGGCCCACAATCCCAGCGAGGCGGCTGCCAGTCCCAGCATGATGAACAGCGCCGTGCGGCGCGAATGCAGCGCCTGCCTCAGGCTTGCGGGTTGGAACTCGAAACGAGCCAACAGGCAGACCAGCAGGGCTAGTCCGCTGGAAAAGGCCAGCCAGTTGATAAGCGGGTCTAGCCGCTCGAAATAGACCTGCGCTTCCTGAAAACGATAGGGGGGAATACAAGCCAGACTGCCGCTCAGGGTGAAGAGACCCAGGCTGAGCCAGCGCATCCACGCAGCACGGACAAGGTCCCAGCGCGACTCGGCCCATGCGGTATTCCGCCAGGCCTGCGCCGCAAAGAGCAGCAGCCCGAGGCCCGCCGCCAGGCTCGCAGCAAACAGGACCAGCCACTCGGTCGAGAGGCCCGAAAGGAATCCGCGCGCGGGGTCGGAGGCGATCAGGCCCATCGTGCAGGTTGCGGCCCACAGCGCGAGTCCCGTCGCCAGCCCAAAGAGGGCCAGGACGGCGCGGGGTCGTTTCCAGGCAGAGGCGGCGGAAGGGGAGAGGGTCATGGCAGGGGTTAGGGTTTTTTCGTCCCGACCACTTTTTCGGGACTGAGCAAAGCGCCGAGCAGGCTGATCCCAAGTTTAACCAGCATGACGAAATAATAAAAGGGATGGAACCAGAACGGATAATCGCGCGCGAGATTTTTACGATAGTAAAGATAGTAGGAGCGGTGCCATTGATAAATGGCAAAGTACGGACGCTTGCGCGAGCCGCCGCGTCCGCCCAGATGCACGATGCGCGGCTCGGGCACGTAATAAATCTTCCAACCCGCCTTGCGCGCAGTGAAGCAATAATCGGCATCCTCTTGATAGGCGAAGTAGCGCTCGTCGAGCACGCCGATCTGCTCGATGACCTCGCGCCGAATCATCATGCATGAGCCTGAAACGGCTTTGACCTCGTTGACCTTTTCATTGTCGAGATAGGTCATCAAGTAACCTGAGAAGCGCGGGTCCCTGGGGAACAGCCGCGACAGGCCGAGGAAATAGGCGAAGACTTCACCAGGCCGCGCCTCGCCGCGCCTGCATTGATATTGAAGTGAGCCATCGCTGTTGAGCACGCGCGGCGAGGCAATGCCCGCCTGCGGGTTGGCTTCCATGAAATCGCGCAGCAACTCCAGCGCATTGTTCTCCAGCGTGGCATCGGGGTTGAGCAGCGCGTGATAGCGCGCCTTCTCGGCTTTCAAGCCTTGATTGACCGCGCGCCCGTAACCGACGTTCTCGCTGTTGCGGATCAACTGCACCTGCGGGAAGTGCTCTGCGATGGCCTCGGGCGTGCCATCCTCCGAAGCGTTATCCACCACCACCACATGCATATCGAGGCGTGTCTTTGCAAACAGCGACTCAAGGCATGCCAGGACCTTGTCCCGCCCCTCCAACGTGACGATGCAAACGCTGAGTTCCTTCACGAGACACCTTTGGCCTTGAGGTATTTTTGGCGCTCACGGGACGCAAGCAGCGGAGCCAGCCAATTGCGACTCATCGCCGCATGGATGCTACCCACTTTTCCTGGACCTTGAGCCTGCTTCCGTTTTCGCAGCATGGACGGCAGCCCGCGCAGCGCGTGCCACTTGGCGCGCAGGATCACGCGTCCGCGGCCCTGGGCAGCGAAGTACAGGATGAAGACAAGGTTCATCACGAGATGCAAAGGCAGGTACAGCCAGAAGAGCGGGGCAGGCATGTCCTTGAAGAAGGTCCACACCAGATTGCGATGCCCGTGATAGACGGCGAAGTCGCTGGCCTTGCCCGAACTGGCCGAACCGATGTGATGCACGACCGCCTGCGGAATCAATATGCAGTCCAACCCGCGCAGGCGCAGACGGAATCCCAGGTCCACGTCTTCGTGATAGGCGAAGTACTCTTCGTCAAAGCCGCCCACGGCGAGAAAGTCTGCGCGCGGAAAGAGCGCCGTCGCACCGCAGGCGCTGAACACGCGGAAGGGTTCGCTGGCTTCGTACACGGGATAGTTGTAATGCTCACGCCAGCCCAGCCCGCTGACGTGGTACACGTCACCTTCGCCGTCGAGCAGGTTCGGTAAGTCCGACTGAATCTGGCGCGAGGCATACACACATTGATCACCAAAACGAGCTATTGCTTGAGCAAGCGATTCCAACCAGTCAGGCGCGGGAAAGGCATCGGTGTTCAGCAGTGCGGCCCAGGGTCCATGGGCGATCTGTACGCCCATATTGTTTGCGGTGGAAAAACCATAGTTGCTCCCCAATTCCCTGATCCGAAATTTCAAATGGGGATACTTCTCTGCGATGCCATCCAACGAGCCGTCGGTCGAGCCATTGTCGACGATGACTACCTCAAAATCGCGAAAGGTCTGCTTGTCCAGGCTGTCGAGACAGCGCGGCAAGTATTTTCCGCTGTTCCACGAGACCAGGATGACCGAGAAAAATGGCTCGGCCATGCGCTAGGCCACCTTTTGGTCGAGCCAGATCAGGGCGGCGAGTCCCACCAGCAGGGCCAGGCCGAAGAGCGCATTGGCGATCAGCGGCGGCTGCGATAAAGCCAGAAAGGCCAGACAACCCAAAATAATGGCCGCCAAATGCAGGGTGAAGACCGCGCGCGAAGGCGGAATCCCCAGCTTGACCAGACGATGATAGCTATGATCCAGCCCCGCCTCGTGGACGGCTTTGCCGCGTCTCAAGCGCGAGAAGAAGACCAG
>CALLJA010000420.1 GCA_938008865.1 uncultured Anaerolineales bacterium | reverse complement strand
TCTTCCCCATCGCGCCCGAGGACATGCAAGGACTGAAAGATCTACTTACCCGCGTGCGTGGTGGAGAAATCCACGGCCTGAATGTGACCATCCCGCACAAACAGAACGTCATCCCGCTGCTGGATGAGTTGACACCCACCGCGCAGGCCATCGGCGCGGTCAACACGATCTCGATGCGCAATGGAAAACTCGTAGGTGATAACACCGATGCGCCTGGGTTCCTCGCAGACTTGCAGAACTTTCTAACCACGGAGACACGGAGTCACGGAGAGAGAAGAAAAGCTTTGGTTCTGGGAGCAGGCGGCTCTGCTCGTGCCGTGGTCTATGCGCTCGTCCATGCTGGCTGGGATGTAACCCTCTCCGCCCGCCGCCCCGAACAAGCGCAAGCCCTCGCCTCCAATTACCAATTACCAATTACCAATCTCACCAACCCTCCAACCTTCAACCTTTTAGTCAACACCACCCCCCTCGGCATGTCTCCCAACGTCGACACCTCGCCCTGGCCTGAACATCTGCCATTTCCAAAAGATGCCGCCGTGTATGATCTGGTCTACAATCCACGTGAGACGAAACTCGTCCGCGATGCACGCGCTCAAGGATTGCCTGCCAAAACAGGGTTGGGCATGCTCATCGAGCAGGCGGCGTTGGCGTTTGAGATATGGACAGGACATAGGCCACCAAGGGAAGTATTATTTCAACAGGTGGTCGAGTAGTCCCGAGTGCTCTTCGAGGGACGTATCGAGACCACATCTCTCTCGAATCAAAATTTACTCTTGTTACTGGTGGTTTCGATACGGGCGAGAAAAACACTCGCCCTACCCAACCACCGAACCAAGCACCAATTACAAATTACCATTTACGGAGTATCAATGCTACGTTTCCTCACTGCTGGAGAATCCCACGGCCCTGCGCTGACCGCCATCCTGGATGGCGTCCCTGCGGGTTTACAGCTCGACCCGTCCGTCATCGACCTCGAACTGGCGCGCCGCCAGAAGGGCTATGGCTCGGGCGGACGTATGAAGATCGAGAAGGATACGGTTCAAATTTTGAGCGGCGTGATGGCGGGCGAGACGACGGGCGCACCCATTGCACTGCTGGTCGTCAACGATGACCACGTCAAGTGGAAGGATAGGGCGGTTGAGGCATTGACCACGCCGCGCCCTGGTCACGCCGACCTGACAGGCGCGGTCAAATATGGATACCGCGACCTGCGTCCCACGCTTGAACGCTCGTCCGCGCGCGAGACGACCATGCGCGTGGCGGCGGGCGCGGTCTGCAAGCACCTGCTGGCGCAGTTCGGCATCCGCGTGGGCGGGTACGTCAAAGCCATCGGCGAGGTCGAAGCTGACTTTGGCGGGACCCGCTACGAGGTCCGCTTTGAGGAGGCCGAGGCCAACGACGTGCGCTGTCCCGATCCCGTCGCCGCCGCGAAGATGCGCGCGCGCATCGAAGAGATCATCCACGGCAAGGACACGCTGGGCGGCATCCTGGAGATCGTCGCGCTGAACCTGCCCATCGGCCTCGGCTCGTACGCGCAATGGGACCGCCGCCTGGAGGCGCGCCT
>CALLJA010000419.1 GCA_938008865.1 uncultured Anaerolineales bacterium | reverse complement strand
GAATCCGCCCCGAGCGGCGGGCCAGCGACGCGATCCCTTCGAGGATGGCCGCCTCGGACTTGGCCCCCATCCCGGGCAGGCCGCGCAGCTTCCCCTCTTTGGCGGCGGCTTCCAACTCGGGCAGGGTGGTGATATCCAGCGACTTCCAGATCAGCGCGATCTTTTTCGGTCCCAGCCCGGGCACTTGCAGCCAGGCCGCCAGGCTTTCGGGCACTTCCTCTTTGAGGCGTTCCAGAAACCCCAGTTTGCCGGTCGTGAGCAGTTCATCGATCTTCTCGGCGATGGCCTTGCCCACGCCGGGGATCTCGCGCAATTTGCCGTCCTTCCAATATTCGCCGGCCTCGCGCGGCAGGCTGGCGAGACTCTCGGCCGCCTTGCGGTAGGCCAGGATGACGTAGATGACCTCGCCTTTGATTTCCACCAGGTTGGCGATCAGGGTGAACGTATCGGCCAGTTGTTTGTTGTTCAGCATGGAGACTCTCCTCTAAAGTCGGCTCATGGGCAAATTATACGCCCAAGCCCATCGAGGCGCGCACTGCCGGAAACGGGCATTTTCGGCGGGGAAAATGCCAAAAACACGACCCTACAAAAATGTTAGGCGGAATTAATCCCATTCCCAGAAATTGCGGTTAAACCCGCAATTTTGGCCCCAAAATCGGCCCGCGCGCCTTGCCATTCTGTCAGGTTTACAAGACTGTCGGCGGTTTTAGTACCCGGGTCATGGGGTATGGACCCCTCACCCGGGCCATAATTCCCTCGACGCGAGGCAGACCGTCCGTCTTTGCCGAACCGCCGGGTTACAGCAAAACCATGAGCAGACCGCCCGGCCCGCCGCGGAGGCGCTGCCCGCAAAGGAGCATACAATGAAACGCATAACCTATCGGTTTTTTGGAATTTTGGCCGGCCTGGCACTGGCCTTTGGGAGTGTCTTTACTGTTCAAGCCGGACGCGCGGCACAAACCACCACCAACGTGTACGTTTCCCCGACCGGCAGCGGCACGGCCTGTACCCAGGCCACGCCGTGCTCCATCGCGACCGGCGCGAAGAACTTGGGGGCCGGCAAGACGCTGGTAATCAAGTCTGGCAACTATAACACCACCCTGCAAATCACCAAATCGGGCACGGCATCCCAGCCCATCAAGGTGACCGGCCCGGCCGTTATCCAGGCGGTGACCATCTCCGGGTCCTACGTGGAGGTCAGCGGACTGGAAGTGAAGGGCGCCAACGGACACGGCGTGGCCATCAGCGGCAAGCACGTCAAGTTTTCCGATTTCTCGGTACATGACAACGTCAACGAGAACAAGAGCGGCAGTTCGTGCTCGGGCTCCGGGTCGTGGGGTTCGGGCTTGAAGATTGCCTACGGCGGTGAAGACATCCAGATCTCGAACGGGCAGGTTTTCCGCAACTGCGGCGAAGGCCTGGCCGTGACGCGCGGCGTCAACGTGACCGTCACCAACGTCACGGCTTACGACAACTTTAGCGCTAACTTCTACCTCGATAACAGCAAACAGGTCACCCTGCAGCGCAGCTTCAGTTACTGCACCAATAACGCTAATTACTACCGCTCGGGCCAGCCCGCCACGGGCATCCTGATCGGCGAGGAGTATTACTCGGGCTGGGGCGGACAATTGTCCAGCCTGACCATCGTCAACAACGTCTCGTACGGCTGCAAAGGATTGAGCTTCTATGGCGCAGAATCCGGCGTGTCGAACCCCGGTATCGCAGGCGCGTTGATTGCGCACAACACGATCTGGAACGTGTACGGCGGCGGCAAGGCCATTTCGATCGCCAGCGAACCGTCCAACCAGGGTATCGTCATCGGCAACAATATCGTCGGTGGCGTGATCTCGCCCGACAACGCTACGTTGAAGAACAACCAGAGCACGGCGGTCTTCGCGTCCACGCCCGGGTACACGTTAGCCTCCTTCCTGCCGGCCCAGAACTCGCCCGGCGTGAACACGGGCGCCTCGCTCGGGGTGCTGACCGACGCCGGCGGCAACGCGCGCGACTCGCGCCCTGACGTGGGTGCCTGGGAATCGAACAACGCCGTCCAAGCGACGGCCACCGCCACCAAAACCTCGGCAACAGCCACGACGGTCCCAGCCACAGCCACGCGTACACCGGCCGTCTCGCCCACGCCCACTTCACAGCCGGGCCTGAAGGACATCCGCAGCGTGGATATCCGCATTACCTCGGGCAGCGACGATGCCGAGGAAAGTGCCTCGGGTAACGTGACCCTCAACAGCAGCGACCTTGAACTCGTCACCGACGGCTCCCGCCAGACGGTCGGCCTGCGCTTCAACGGCGTGAACATCCCGCAGGGCGTGAAAATCGTGAACGCCTACATCCAGTTCAAGGTGGATGAAATCTCCAGCGGCGCGCTCTCGCTCTACATCCAGGGCGAAACCAGCCCGAACGCATCCGCCTTCACCAGCGCGGCGCGTAACGTCAGCACCCGCACGCGGACCGCCAGCGGCGTGCTTTGGCAGCCGACGGACTGGTCCACGGTCGGTGAGATGGGCATCTCGCAAGCCACGCCCAACCTGTCAGCCGTCGTCCAGGAGATCGTCAGCCAGCCTGATTGGGCAGCCGGGAATTCCCTGGCGCTGATCATCAGTGGCCTGGACGGCAAACGCGTGGCAGCAGCCTTCGAAGGCGACGCAGCCGGGGCGGCCCTGCTGCACATCGAATACACGATCGTGCTGGTCTCCCCGTTCCAGCCGTTGATGCCGCCGACCTTCACGGCCACCCCTGCCCCGTCCTCCACGCCGACGGCTGCGCCCTCGGAAACGCCGTCGCCCACCGAAACACCCGCCCCCACAGAGACTTCCGTCCCGACCGAGACGCCCACCCAGGACATCTCCACCCCGACGGAGACCCCGACCGAAACGCCCTCGCCCACCCCATCCGCGACCCCATCCGCGCCGTAGAGACATGAAAGAAAAGCAGCCTCCCAAAATCGGGAGGCTGCTTTTTGATGTCGGGCGGCTACTTGACCGTCAGCCACACCCCCAGGAGGACGACGGCCAGCCCGAGCAGGCGGGACGGGTCGAGTGAGCGTTGGGCCGCGCCCAACAGCCCGAAATGGTCGAGCAGGGTGCCGACCAGGATCTGCCCAGCCACGATGGTAACAATCGAAGCCGCCACACCGATGCGCGGGATCATGTAACTCACCGCGCCGATGACCACCAATCCGAACACACCCGCAACCAGCGCGTACCAGGGCACGCTCCGCCACTGACTCAACTTCCCGCCGCCGTAGAACAAGAGGGGCAACAGAGCCGCGACTGCCCCGCCGATATGCACGATAAAGACACTTTCCAGCGTGCCGATGCGCTGACTCATCAGGCTCGAAAGCGGACTCTGCAAGCCGACGGCGATCCCGCCTGCCAGGCCGATCAAGATAATGAAGACAAGGTTGTCCATGCGGTTGTCCTTTCTGCGACGATGATACCTGATTTTTGAAGCGCGCAGCGGGTATGCCAAACAGGTGATGGAACCGTGCCCTTGAATTCGATATAATTTATCCAAATTTGGAGGTGCGCGATGAAACTTGAGACGAACAAGGCAGTTTGGGGAGCGCGGCTGACGGCCTGGCTGGTCCTGCTTGCGCTGGCGTGCGGAATCATGTTTGCGTCCTCGTTCCTGCTGGGGCCGACGTTGTTCTCCAGCGAAGCCGTCAGCCGTCAGGTGGCAGTGGCGGTCTTCTGCCCGGGCGCGCGCTCGACCAGCGAGGAGCGGGGCGCGTCCACGCCGACCACGACCAGTCCTTCGGGGGCGCGTGGTCACACAGTGGAGATCACCTGCACCATGCAAGACGGCAGCATGCGCGTCATCCGCAATGAGCAATTCGCGCTGGCTGCCATCGTCGGGATGTTCGGCGGCGGGGCGTTGTGCGGGCTGGGCCTCGCGCTCCCGCTGTTTCTCATCCCCTTCTTTTTGTTCAGGAAAAAGCCATCCTGATCCCAACACATCGTCTGAGAAGGCCCGGCGCATACCGGGCCCTCTTTTTTATACCCATCGGGGCCTGAAAGACTCTTGAATGTTTTTTATTTTTGCTATATATTCGTTACATGCTTCACAATCAGAGGATCTCATGAAGAAAAAAATCTGGGGTTATGTCGCGGCCATCATCGTCACAGTGATCACGAGCATCCTGGCGGATAAACTCATCAAGATCGACGCCCTGGATAAACTGCTTCAAGCGCTGGCCAGGCTGCTGGGCACACTGCTCCAGCCGGTCCCTGTGCCCGTGGGTTTGCTGCTATTGGCCGTGGCTGGGCTGCTGGTGTTGGTGTATCGCAGGAACGAATTGACGGGAACGCTGCGCTCCCTTTTCAAACCGAACAGGCGCACACTCATCGATGTGCATCAGGTCCTGAACAGCCCGGAACTGGCGGAAGAGACCATCCTCAGGCTGTTGGGGTATCAAAACGACAATCCCATCCTGGCTTATCAACAAAACCTGTGCAACGAGGATTACGAACCCGGCACATTCACGCTCGAAGAGATCTCGCCGGCGGCGGAGTTCCTGCGCGTGAAAACCACGTTCGACGCCTGGCTCGACAAAGTCATCGACGACGAACTGATCCGCATCCACCAAATCTACCCCAGCCTGTTCAAAAAAATATCGAACGAAGAGGTTAAGGCGCTGGCCCGCAAATTAATGGGCATGCGCACGGAATTTGGCCGTCCGATCTCCCACGAGATCTGGTACCAGGAGTATTCGGACATCATCAGAAGGTTCATTGCCGTGATCCTCAACGGCAACCCGGACTATGAATTCGAGACCTATTCGAACCTCACCTACAATCGAAAACAATTGATCCTGAAGATCATCGACTGGCTGGAGAAGAACAAGAAGCCCGACATTCAACAATGGCTCCACATCTCGATCGCATCCGGCTTGATGGGGGTGGATGAAAAATCCGTCCATGCCGCCACTTCGGAAATCAACCGTTCGGCTGTTATATCGCTGGATACAAAGGGGTTGAGCGTCGAAAATGCCGTGGAACGCATCGGCGAAAGATTGTGGGACATTGCGCACACCCTGACACGCATCGATGCGACCGAAACTTTTTTCCATACGCTGAAGTCCAGTTCGGGCAGGCGGTTTCGCATCCTTTCGTTCCCAGACGATTACATCGAAACGCTGTTCCTGCTGCGGTTCTACAGCGAAGTATTGAAAAGATACGGCCACGTCGAAATCAACCTGGTGCCGCGTTCCATCCGCTGCGGAAACGATTTCTCGTACGAAGACAGCAAATACGTCATGAAGTATTATCCGTCGTTGCAGGGAAATCCGCGCTTCCACATCAACGCCAACGGGCCGAAGATCGCGACCGTCAACTTGAGAAAACTGCACCCCGAGGTCATGTCCCTGCTGGCGGCGGCCGACCTGGTGGATACGCGCGGCGCGAGAAACTATGAAATGATGCAGGGCGTGAACAAGGAAACCTATTTCGGCTTCATGGTCTGCCGGGAGATCAGCGAAGCGGTCACCGGGCTCGACGCAGCCGACCTGCCGCTCGTATTCCTCCGCCAGCCGGCCGGGGATAAGTCCTTCAAGGGGTTCCGCAAGCGCGCGCACAGGCTGCAAAACGGCAGGATGCTGGCCGAAGTCACCGCGCTGGATGACAAGAAAAAATGGGAGGGCGGGCACCTCTCCACGATACGTAAATGGGATGAAGAGCGCAGGAAACGATACCAAGTGACGCAAAACTTTTACGGTGAGAATGCCCCGTATTTCCACGGCAAGTTTGGCGACCATCTTGAGATCGACGTCAAATCCCATCTCGATAAATTCAAAGGCCGGGTGCTGGTGCTTGGATGCGGCTCGGGCAAGGAAGTTAATTACCTGGCCAGGCGCGGCTGCGATGTATGCGGAATCGATTTTTCGGATGATGCGATCTACATTGCCAAAAATCTGTATCCGCACCTGTGGAATCGGTTCTACGTGGAAGACATGTACAATCTCATGCTCTTCAAGGAAGGAGAATTCGACGGGATCGTTGCCAACGCAGTATTCGTCCACCTGCTGGAGAAGAACGACCTGCAAGTCATGTTGCAACAGATCAATGCCCGTCTCAAACCCGGCGGCATATGCTTCATCCGCGTGATCGACAAGGAGGGCCTCAACGAAGAATACGACAGCCATCTGTTCGACCGCACGCGCTGGTTCTCCTACTACCGCATGTCCGACGTTCAAAAATATTGCCAGCAGCTCAAACTAAAAGTCGTCAGCAAGGACAGGACCCGTCACACGCAATACCCGGACGTCTACTGGCTGTCGGTGCTGATCCAAAAAAACGAGGCCGTCGCTGCGAACGGCTAAGGCTGCCTCCAGACGAGCCAGCCCCTGGATAGCCACTTCCTGCGCAGGTCGACCCTGTACCCACGCGCAGCGAGGCCCTCGGCCGCGGCGCTGAACCACTGACGCAGGCCGTAAACCTTTGCACCGATATTTTCGGCGGCGGAACGCTTCCAGGCTTCGAAGAAATCGTGGATCGGTTCGCCTGTTACGACGCGGTGGATGTAGTTCTTCGGCAGGATGGTCTGGAACTCCTCCACGTCGAAGCCTGTGCGGAAGTTGGTACTGAACACCAGCGCTTCGAAATCCCATGCGCCTGTCTTTCCACTGTCCACTTTCCTCATCAAGTTTGCGCACCACAGCCCCCCAAAGGGCGTCGACGTGCCCTCGACCATCAACCCGCCGGTGAGCACATAAGGCGCCAAGGCCTCACAGGCGGGGGCAAAGTCCCTTTCCTCGTACTGGCGCAGCACGTTGAACGCGCGAATCAAGCGCACTGATTCTCCCGCCTGCAGCGGCAGGTTGAACCCGCCCAGGCGGAAGAAGGTCCGCTCGTCGGCGAAGGGCTGGGCGGCCTCCACGCGTTGCTTGTCGATCTCCACGCCCAGGATCGGCAGGCCGGGATTCAACCTGCGGAAACGGGTGGCGCTCTCGAGCGTGGTGCGTGGGTCGAACCCATAGCCGAGATCCACGAAAAGGGCCTCGCGGAACAGGCCATCGGTCCGCGTGAGCAGGGACGGCTCATAGAGCAGGATAAAGTTGTCCACGCGACGCAGGCGGTTCGAGGCGGTCTTCCCGCGGGTGGGAAGTCCCAGCGGTTTTTTGGAGGGGGAACGCGGATGCGACATCGGTCCGATTATATGCAAAAAAAGAGACGCCATTGTTGGCGTCTCTGGGTTTCTGGAGATCGGGTTACGCAGCGGCGTCGGGAAGTTCCGTCCACTGCGAGGCCTGGCCTTCCTTGCCCTCCAGGTTCTTGAAGCGGTCGGGGATGAAGCCAGTGCCGGCTGGGATGAGCTTGCCGATGATTACGTTCTCCTTCAGGCCAAAAAGCGGGTCGGTGGTGGAACCAATGGCCGCACCTGCCAACACCTTGATGGTGTGCTGGAACGAGGAAGCCGAGAGGAACGAGTCGGTGCTCAGCGAAGCCTTGGTGACGCCCAGCAGCACTTCGGAGAACTTGGCGGGCTGCTTGCCTTCGG
>CALLJA010000418.1 GCA_938008865.1 uncultured Anaerolineales bacterium | reverse complement strand
GCATGAGACCAAAGTACACGTTGACTTTTTGACATGAAGCCTGTACACTAAACCAAAATTGGTCATTTTTCGGAGGAGTTTATGGCGTTCCAACTCGTAATGCGTTCAGGCCCTACGCCGGGGGCGGTCTATCCCCTCGAAGGCGATCAACTCACCATCGGGCGCGATTCGACCAACGGTGTGGCCATCAACGATCCCGAGGTCTCGCGCCGCCACGCCCGCCTGACCTTTCAGGGCGGCAAGTACGTGCTTGAAGACCTGGGCTCCACCAACGGTACCTTTGTCAACGGCCAGCGCTTGAGCGGCCCGCACGTCCTCAAGGCTGGCGATGTGGTTGCCCTGGGCGAGCAGATCGTGTTGATGTACGATGCCGCCGTCATCGACCCCGGCGCCACCATCGCTTCACCGCGCAACGCGGTGCGCGTCAACCCGGCCATCGCGCCTGCTCCGACTCCTGCGCCCGTGGTCCCGCCGCCGCCTGCCCAGAACTATGCGGGCCAGGTGCCTGGGGCCTACACTCCCCCGGCTAAAAAGTCCAACCTGCTGCCCATTTTCATCGGCGTGGGTGTGCTGTTCTTCCTGTGTCTGTGTGTTGCCGCGCTCTGGTATATCGATGCGAACTACCTGTGGTGTACCTTCTTCCCCTTCATCAACGGTTGTTAGTGCGTTGAAACCGATACGGCCCCCGCGAGACTTTCGCGGGGGCTTTTTCTTGTGGCGCACAATCGGGCTGCTTCGTTGTAAAATGAGACAGCATTGACTACAATGGACGAAGAGCAGCCCTTATGACCGTCGAAACGCCCAGGCACATCTCACCCAAATGGGGTTCCACCACCAAATTGGTGGTGGCCCTCACCTTTGTGGCGGTCGTGGCCGCCCTGCTGGTGAAATTCCAGTTCATCCTCAGTCCGCTGGTGCTGGCGTTGCTGCTGGCCTATCTCATCCAGCCTGTTGCCACGCTGTTGCAGCGCACGCGCCTCTCGTGGGGACTCTCGGTCAGCCTCATCTACCTGCTGATCCTGTTGTTGCTGCTTGGTCTGCTGACCGTCAGCGGCGTGAGTTTGGTACAGCAGGTACAAAGCGTGGTCACCATCGCGCAAGACGGCCTGACCCGCCTGCCCGCCCTGATCGCGGAGGCCTCGGGGCAGGTCTATGCCTTTGGCCCGTTCCAGTTCGACTTCAGCCACCTTGACCTGAACCAGGTCAGCAGCCAGGTGTTGGGTATGGTCCAGCCGCTGCTCAGCCGCACGGGCTCGCTGCTGGGCACAGTGGCGGGGGGCGCGGCCAACTTCCTCGGCTGGACGCTGTTCGTGCTGTTGGTCTCGTATTTTTCCCTGCTGGAGAGCGGCGGCCTGCGCGAACGCATCCTCAGTCTGGAGATCCCCTACTACGCCGACGATATCGCGCGCCTGGGCCGCGAACTGGGCCGCATCTGGAACGCTTTCCTGCGCGGGCAAATCATCATCTTTTTCCTGACGGTCATCGTGTACACGGCTGTGCTTGGCATGTTCGGCGTGAGCTACGCGGTGGGCCTGGCCCTGCTGGCCGGGCTGGCGCGCTTTGTGCCCTACATCGGCCCCGCGCTCAACTGGCTGGTGCTCTCGCTGGTGGCCTACTTCCAGGCTTACAAACTGTTTGGCATGGAGCCGCTCTACTACACCTTGCTGGTGGTGCTGGTAGCTCTTGTCATTGACCAGATCTTCGACAACTTCGTCTCGCCGCGCATTATGGCCAATACACTCAAGGTACATCCCGCCGCGGTGCTGGTGGCCGCCATCGTGGCCGCCAACCTGTTCGGGGTGCTGGGGGTGGTGGTGGCCGCGCCCATCCTTGCCACGGTGACGCTCTTCTGGAATTACACCCTGCGCAAAATGCTGGACCTCGACCCGTGGCCTGACGCTGAGCCGCTCCAGCCGCCCCCGCCGCCCGGCGGACGCATGTTCGTGGCCCTGCGCCGTTTCTGGCGGACGCTGCGCCAGCCCCGCCCCCCCAAGGCCTGACCAGCCCTTTGGGCTGTTTCTGCAAATACACCCACCAAGGAGAATCCCATGTCCAATAACGACGAACCCAAGACCGAAACCCTGGCCGAGACCGAGAACTTTCTGGCCTGGATGGCCGAGGAACCCGATGGCGAGACCACCTACCACATCGAGTTGAACAACGTCACCGTCCACTTCTTTGAAGAGGAGTGGCAGGAATTCCTCGCGCTGGCCAAACTGCTCAAGTAAACCACTCGATCGACCTTGCGAAGGTATAAAACCTTCGCAAGGTCACTCCCAGCCTCATGAAATTGAACGATACCCTCACTGACGTGCCCGGCCTCGAGGTCGGGCATGCGCAGGACAGCGAAGCATTGACCGGTTGCACGGTCATCCTGTGCCGCAAGGGGGCCGTCGGCGGCGTGGACGTGCGCGGCAGTGCGCCCGGCACGCGCGAGACCGACCTGCTCAACCCGCTCAACCTGGTCGAGAAGGTCCACGCGGTGGTGCTGGCGGGCGGCTCGGCCTATGGCCTGGATGCGGCAGGCGGCGTGATGCGCTACCTCGAGGAACGCAAGATCGGCTTCAACACCGGCGCGGGACTGGTTCCCATCGTCCCCGCGGCCATCCTGTTCGACCTGGGCGTGGGCCGCGCGGATGTGCGTCCCGATGCGGCCATGGGCTACAAAGCCTGTGAGGCTGCGTCCACGGAGAAAGTGGCCGAGGGCAACGTAGGAGCGGGGACCGGCGCGAGCGTGGGAAAACTCTTCGGGGCGAAGCAGGCCATGAAGTCCGGGCTGGGCAGCGCCAG
>CALLJA010000417.1 GCA_938008865.1 uncultured Anaerolineales bacterium | reverse complement strand
TTCAACTACGTCCTGGCCGTGACCGAACGGGACTACGAAAAAGCCTACGGCTACCTGGCCGACCTCGACCACAAACCCACCTACGACGAGTTCCGCCAGTCCTTCTTCAAGGGAGAGGTCTCGCCGAACGGCGTGGGTGTGGACGTCGGCAAGGCCACCGTCCACGACCGCGAGGCCAGCGTGGAGTTGAACATGTTGTACTCGGCCAGCGACCCGTTCTCCACGGGGTACACCAGCCTGGAATATGCCTTGCTGGTCCAGCAGGGGGACGAGTGGAAAATCTCATCCATGCCGTACATGTTCTGGAGTTACAACTGGTACCAGCCGACGGTCAAGCCCTGAGGGATTTCCATGAAAACCATCCGACGTCTTTACTTTTACGCAGTTGCGTTCATCAGCCTGGAGGTCGTCCTGTGGGGCGGCATTGGGTTGTTGCGCAGCATCATGGCCCGCTACGAATTGGGCGGGGCCGATGCATTGGCACGCGCCCTGGCGCTCATCCTGGTGGGCGTGCCGATCTTCCTCTTCCACTGGCTGTGGGCGCAGCGCAGCGCCTCCCGCGATGAAGAGGAAAGGGACGCCAGCCTGCGCGCCATCTTCCTTTACGCCGTGATGATCGGCACGCTGGTGCCCGTGACCCAGAACCTGCTGGCGCTGATCAACCGTCTGTTGCTGGGCGGGATGGGGCTTTCGGTGAGTCGCGCCATCGTGGGCGGAGGCCAGTCCTGGTCCGACAACCTGATCGCCATCCTCATCAACCTGATCGTGGCGGCTTATTTCTGGAACGTTCTGCGCGGCGAGTGGAGGTCCCGGCCCGGGCGCGAGAACTTCGCCGACGTCCGCCGCCTGTATCGCTACTTGTGGATGCTGTATGGCCTGTTGATGATGGTCTTCGGCGCGCAACAACTTCTGCGGTTCATCTTCTACGTTCCCACCGACACGCTGGGGGGATTGGGGCACGAAACCTTCGTGAACGGACTCGCGCTGCTGTTGGTGGGTACGCCCATCTGGATCTACACCTGGAGGATCTGCCAGGACGCCTTGGCGGATTCCGCCGAACAGGGCTCGAGCCTGCGCCTGGTGGTGCTCTACCTGCTGGCCCTCGGCGGCGTGATCAGCGTGCTGACGGCGAGCGGCAACCTGTTGTACTCCGTAATCAATCGTTTGCTGGGAGACACCACTGCCTGGTCCGATTTCATTCAGCGCATCGGCGGACCAATTTCGGTCGGCGTGCCTCTGGCGGTGATGTGGGCATACTTCGGCCGCTGGCGCGACCATCACATCGAGGCGGTCAGCACGGGCGTGCAGCGTGAAACACTCAAGCGGCCGCATGCCTATATCCTGTCGCTGATCGGGTTGGTGACCGCCTTCATCGGCGTGAACATGCTCATCAGCGTGATCATCGACCTGCTGGTGGGCAGCCAATACCTGGCCAGCGACTTCATGCGCGAACGCGAGTCTGCGGCGCTGGCCACCCTGCTGGTGGGGCTGCCGCTTTGGCTTTCCACCTGGCTTTCCATCAGCGACCAGGCCGCCGCAGACGGTGACTCGGGCGAGCACGCCCGCCGCTCGGTGATCCGCAAGGCATACCTGTATTTGGCGCTGTTTGCCTCGGTCATCGGCGGGATGGTCAGCGCGGTGACGTTGGTATTCCGCCTGCTCAACACCGCGCTGACGGGGAATCTGGAGGGCAATTTCCTATCCTCGGTGCTCAATCTGGGACAGGTCCTGGCCTTGTTCGTGGTCGTGCTTGTGTATCACCTGTTGACTCTGCGGCGTGACGGTGTATCTGCGGCCAGTGCGCTGGCCGCCAAACAGGCCGAGTTCCGCGTGCTGGTGCTCGACCCGGGTCACGGGAAGTTTGGCGAGGCCATCCAGTCCGCGCTGCACAAACAATCCGCGCAGATCCCTGTGACGGTGCTGCGCGCCGACGAGTCGATCCCCGACGGGCTGACGGCGCAGGCGCTGATTCTGCCGGGCTCGCTGGCGGTCGCGGCGGACGCTCCACTTGGGGCGTGGCTGCGCTCCTTTAACGGGAGCAGGCTCATCGTCCAGGACGAGGCGGATGGGATCGTGTGGAGTCAGAATCCAGGCCAGGCGGCGGCTTTCGCGCGGCAATTGTCCGAGGGGCAGGCTGTCCATCCGCAAAAACGCTCGGGCTCGGCCTGGACCATCGTCATCTACATTTTTGCCGCGCTGTTCGCCATCCAATTTTTGTTCATGCTGTTGGCGTTTGGGCTGTCGTTGATTTTTGGGTAAGGAGATCAACCTTTCCACCTTGGGAGTGTGTCCCCCTGGGCCTGGGAAAAGGTTTAACCACGGAGCACACAGAGGACACGGAGAAAAGCCTCTAAAAATCTCTGTGAACTCTGTGATC
>CALLJA010000416.1 GCA_938008865.1 uncultured Anaerolineales bacterium | reverse complement strand
CGTCCGATCACGGTCGAGGGGGAAGCCCTCAGCCTGGGACGCCTTCAGGTAGGCAAACCATCCAAGCTGGAGGGGATAAGCGTGGCCAGTCTCGAGAAAAAATACGATGTCAGCGTGGTGCTGCTCAAGCACGCGGGGGAATCGGACCTGCACCCGTCAGGCAAACGAACTTTGCATGAGGGCGATGCGCTGGCCGTGCTCGGCAATCCACAGCGCATCAGCATCCTGGTTCATGACAACCAATAAAGAACTGGTTATCGGATTGGTGGGTGTTTGCGCCTCGGGGAAAACAACCCTGGGCGCCAGACTCAGGGTGTACGGCTACAAGATCAAACATATCGCCCAGGAGCATTCCTTCGTTAAAGATATGTGGAAGCGCATCGCCAACCCCGACCTGCTGGTTTTCCTGGATGTCTCCTTTGAAACAGCCATGCAGCGCCGCAGGCTGGACTGGAATCCGGGCGATTACGCCGAGCAACAACGCCGCCTGGAACATGCCCGCCAGCATGCCAACCTGTATATCCAGACCGATGCATTGACGGCAGAAGATGTGGAAGCTGAAGTAATAGCCTTCCTGGAGGGTATTAAATGAAGCTCGATAAACTCTACGCTGTCACTCTTGGCCTGAACCGCAGGTTCCCGAAAGGAAACGATCCCTTCCAAATGATGACCAGATTGCTGGAAGAAAGCGGTGAATTGGCCAAGGATGTCAACCACTTCGAGGCCAGCGGCATCAAACTCGAAAAATACGGCCCACCCGATAAAACTCATCTCGCCAAAGAAGTGATGGATGTGCTGCGCTGCGCCTTGCAAGTGGCCATCTATTATGGGGTTGAGACTGAACTGGAAACGCACATCCAAAACAGTTACCAAAGATTAAAGGATGAAGGTCACCTGACTTCCGCAGAATAAAAATCATTCAGTCATTCCGCTTGAATGGGAGTATAATCGTCAATCGCGCCAGCCCTTGGCTGGTATTTTTATGGACGGAGTAGGAATGGCATGACTCGAAACCTTTGGCC
>CALLJA010000415.1 GCA_938008865.1 uncultured Anaerolineales bacterium | reverse complement strand
GTTTGACATCTGCATGCGCAGTCCCCGTATCGAAGCGCCACGACACAAAATCCGCGTCTCCTTGACGCGGATTTTTTCTTGTGATATTCTTCACCGCCGTAGACCGACCAGTCGGTCTACGGCTTCCTTATGACCACTACCAACGATCCCACTCAAGAAACCCGTACCCGCATCCTCGAAGCGGCGGTGAGGGTGTTCGCCACCAAGGGTTATCACGATGCCAAGGTGGACGACATCGTCAGCGAGTCGCACACATCCAAGGGTGCCTTCTATTTTTATTTCCCCAGCAAGCAGGACATCTTCCTGGCCTTGAGCGATACCTTCGCGGCCCTGCTCGAAAGCCGCCTGACACAGGCCATGGAGAAGGAATCGCACGGTCTCGGCCAGATGGATGCCGCCCTGCGCGCCAGCCTCGGCCTGTTCAGCCAGTATCGCGGACTGGCCAAGATCGCGCTGGTGCAGGCGGTCGGGCTGGGAGCGGTCTTCGAGGAGCGCCGCCGCGCGTTGAACGACCGTCTGACGCGCATCATCCAAACCCGCTTGGAGCGCGCCGTCGCCGATGGCAGCATCCCACCCCAACGGGCAGACATCTCCGCCCGCGCCTGGGTCGGCGCGTTGAACGAGATCGTCGTCCACTGGATCTACACGGGCGAGCCGCCGCTCGAAGAGTCGCTGCCTTATTTGCGTCAAGTCCTGGCCCGCTCGATCGGCGTGCCCGAGGAAAAATTGCCAAAAGAATAATGTCATTGCGAGCCGCCATCTTGGCGGCGAAGCAACCTCCTGAAAAGATGGGGATTGCTTCGTCGGCAAAGAGCGCCTCCTCGCAATGGCATCAAGCCAAAGGAGAACCCCACATGCGCATTGCACGTCCCCTGTTCGTCGTCATTTTCATCTTGAGCCTTGTGCTCTCGGCCTGCACGTCTGCGAAACCCACCGAAACGGTCACGCTCAAGATTGCCGTCCTGCCCATCATCGACACCCTGCCGATGTACGTGGCCCAGCAGGAAGGTCTGTTCGCCAAACACGGAGTCAACGTCGAGTTCGTGCCCGTGGCCTCCGCTCCAGAGCGGGATCAACTGCTCGCGGCGGGTCAGGCCGACGGGACGGTCAACGAGACGCTGGCCGTGATGCTCTTCAACAAGGACGCCGTCCAGATGCAGGTCGTGCGCTACGCGCTGCGTCCCACCGAAGGCTACGGTCACTTTTTCATCCTAGCCTCCGCTCAAAGCGGCATCGCCGCTCCCGCTGACCTGAAGGGCGTGGAGATTGGCGTTTCGCAGGGCACGGTCATCGAGTATGTCACCGAGCGCATCCTGCAAGCCGAAGGCCTGAACGCCGACGAGATCAAGACCATCGCCGTGCCGAAGATCCCCGACCGCATGTCGCTGCTGGCTTCGGGCGAACTCAAGGCAGGCGTGCTGCCCGACCCGCTAGCCTCGTTGGCCGCTGCTCAGGGCGCAGTCAAGATCGTGGACGATTCGAAGTATCCGCAATACGGCTTCAGCGTGATCTCCTTCCGCAAGCAGGTCATCGACGAGCACGCCGACGCGGTCAAGGCTTTCCTGGCGGCTGTCGAAGAAGCCACGGGCCTGATCAATGCCGACCCGACCCAATACAACTCGGTGCTCAGCGAGCAGAAGCTGGTGCCCGAGCCGCTGATCGGCAAGTTCGCCGTCCCACCCTTCCCCGCCGCTGGCATCCCCACCGAAGCGGAGTGGGCCGACGCCCTGGCCTGGGCCAAGGAAAAAGGCATGTTGACCGTTGACGTTTCCTACGCCGACTCGGTCAACGGCACGCTACTGCCCTAGCCTTCAAACATCGGAGTGCAGACTTCAGTCTGCTGAAATTGCAGCCTAAAGTCCGCACTCTGTGAATGACGCCTGCTCCCGTTATAATGGAGTGACAGTCACCTGAGAGGTGACTGTCACTTTTCACGTATGATCCACACCTACGACCTCACCTTTGGCTACCCGCATCACGCGCCGCTGTTCCAGGATTTCAACTGGCAGGTGGGGCGCGGAGAAATGTGGGCCATCCTCGGCTCCTCGGGCTGCGGCAAGACCAGCCTGCTGTATCTTCTGGCAGGACTGCACACCCCCACCAGCGGACACATCGCGATCGACGGCGAATCGCTGCTGCGCCCCCGTCCGCGTACAGGCTTGATCCTGCAAGACTACGGATTGCTGCCCTGGGCCACCGTGCGACAGAACGCAGAACTCGGTTTGCAGGTGCGTGACTTCTACGGCCCCGATGGCAAGCATACACCCATGAATTTTCAGGCCGAGAACAAGGTGCCATATTGGCTGGAACGCCTCGGGCTGAGCGCGGTCGCGGACAAGTTCCCCTCGCAGCTCTCAGGCGGACAACGTCAACGCACCGCCATCGCGCGCACGCTGGCCGTCCAGCCTGACCTGCTGCTGATGGATGAACCTTTCTCGTCACTGGATGCCGTCACGCGCGAGGACCTGCAGAACCTGACGCTCTCGTTGTGCAAGGAACAAAACCTGACATTGGTGATGGTCACGCACGCCATTGAGGAAGCCGCCGCGCTTGGGCAGAAGATTTTGCTGCTGGATACCGCTCCGAATCAAACAGCGTGCGTTTTCGAGAATCCGCAGGTGGGGCAGTCTGAGTATCGCAATTCACAGGCCTATCATGAGCTATGTCAGACATTATGGCGGGAGATGCGACATGAAGCGGCGTGACCTACTCTTTTCCGCACTAGGTCTGCTCATCGCCTGGCAAGTCACTGCCCTGTTGGTGAACCGTCCCATTCTGCCTGGACCGTGGCAGGTGCTCGTAGTCTTCTTTGAGGAGTTAGACAACGGACTGCTGATTCACTTTGGGGTCAGCCTATGGCGCGCCACAGCGGGAATGGCGCTTTCGGTGCTGGTGGCGGCTCCGCTCGGGTTGATCATCGGCGGCTCGAAAAGCCTGAACCGCATCTTC
>CALLJA010000414.1 GCA_938008865.1 uncultured Anaerolineales bacterium | reverse complement strand
TGTATCCAAAAACTCGGCAGAGTCGTCCGCTAGGCGACTCTGTTTTTGTTTCCCTGTCGGGTTGGGTGGGCCGCGCTCGCATGGCTTGGAGGGCCTCCTGAATGGCCGCGCCCATGCCAACCCCCTCCCTCAAAAAGAACCCGCCTGCGTCAAAGCGGGTGAAGGCGGCTGCCAGGAAGAAACGCGGCGGCCAGCCGGGCAACCAGAACGCCCGCAAACAGGGCATCTTCTCTCGCCATCAACCCAGTGACCTGGGGCAGTTGCGCGGCCAGATCAAATTGCTGCAAAATAGGCTCAGGCTCAATAAGAGATCCGCTTCCATCGAGCAAATTCTTGCTGAGTATGAGCGCTTGTGGCAACAACTCGTAAACCTGGAGTCGCAGGCCGACCCTACCCCGGGGATGGATAAGCTGGCCATGCAGTTGATCGCCCCCGGGACAACCGCCAAGTCATCCTATATTCCCACCCTCCTCTGTCAACGTACGCTTGCCGACCTGGCCCATGACCCCTTCGGCTGGTTCGAGGCCGATTACCGCAGTTGGGGCATCGAACGGGACACCGATTCGTTTTTCTTCGTTTCCGAAAAAAGCGCACGAAATTCCCTCCTTTCCCAGTTCCTCCCTGCTTCCTCCTCCTCTCCCCAAATCCCCGTGTTCTGGGAGGCGGCAGGCGTCCCAGCCTTCGCCACCAGCCTCACCGACGAGCAATGGGCCCTCCTCGCGCCCCTCCTCCCGCCCGACCCGTATATGGATTGGTTGTTGGGCGAGCCTCCCGTCCTGATCGCCGCCAACCGCTGGGGCCTGACGCGCCACGAACCGGGCGAGTTCAGCGATTTTTCCGCCCTGCAAAATTATCACAAGATATTGCAGCGCTTTCCCGCCCTGTTGGCGCCTCCCCGTCCCGCCGCCAAACGGCGCGGCCGCCCTTGTTCCGCAGAATCCCCGCGCGCCCTGCTCGATGCCATCCTCTGGAAGCTCTCCACGGGCCATACCTGGAAGGAACTCCCCGATGAGTTCCCTTCCGCGCACAAATGCGCCAGGTACTATCGCCGTCTCTTCCTCAGCGGCCGCCTCTACACCCTCCTGTATGCCCTCTACCTGCACCTCTCCCGCGAGGCCCGGGTCGATATCCGGGACCTGTTGGAGCAAGACATCTTCACCACCACCCCCAGCCAGCACATTGCCCTGGCGCCTGGGGTGCCCGCCACCTGGCAGAATTACACGGCCCTGCTCTTCATGCAACTGGCCCGCGATGCCTTCCTTCGCGCGGAGCGTGAAAAGCATCGCGAACGAGAATACTACCCCCTGACCCCCGTCCTTCGGGGCGAGGACTCCCTTTCCACGGGCCGCTTGGACCTCGGTCCATCCGCTCCCCCCGAGCCCGCCTTCCTGCCCGTGGAAAAAAGCGCTGCGGGCAAAAAGTGGCAGGCCATCGAAGACGACCGCGCGTTACAAGCCCGTGAACTGCGCAAACGGCTCCGCGCTGCTTCGAAGACGGGAGAGGCCCCCCGATGAAGCCCCGTCTCGCCCTCCTCATCGGACTCCTGTTCCTGCTCCTGGCCTGCAACCTGCCCCGGCCTGCCCCCACGCCCGACCTGCTGGCCACCCTGGCCGCCTCCACGCCCCGGGCCGGGGCCACCCCGTCTGCCCCCGCCCCCGAAGATGGCGAACCGCGCGGGCGCATCGTCTTCACCTGCCAGGTCTTCCAGGTGCAGTCCAGCAACCAGGTCTGCATCGTGGATGCCGACGGCGCGGGCTACCGCCGCCTCACCGCCGACGACTCGCGCCAGCACTACTACCCCTCCCTTGCGCCCGACGGCCTCAGCCTGGTCTACGCCGCCTTCCGCGAGACGGGCGTCTACGAGATCTACGAGATGACCCTGGCCGACGGCGCCGTCAGGCAGCTCACCGACCGCCTGGGCGTGGTCAACGCCCCCGAGATCTCCCCCGATGGGACCCAGATCGTCTTCACGCATTGGGTCGCCGCCAGCGACCGCAACGAGATCTGGATCATGGCCCGCGACGGCTCCCGCCCCCGCCGCCTGGCCGACGTCACAGGCTGGGACCCCACCTGGTCCCCCGATGGCAGCCAGATCCTCTTCGCCTCCAACCGCGGCGGTCCCAACCAACTCTGGACCATGCGCCTCGACGGCTCGGACCTGCATCAGGTCGGCAGCCTGCCCGCCCTGCGCGGCCGCAGCGATTGGTCCGCGCTCGGGCAGATCGTCACCTACTCGGGCCAGGCCTGGCAGCGCGAACTCTTCCTGATGAACGCCGACGGCTCGGGCCTGCGGCAACTCTCCGCGGGCGGCAACAGCCAGGGCCCCAGCTTCTCGCCCGACGGCCGCTGGGTCGTCTTCACCGCCTACTTCGACCATCCCAACGACGACCACGGCTGCGAGCTCTACCTGCTGCGCACCGACGGCACCGACCTGCGCCGTCTCACCGACAACGCCTATTGCGACTACCAGCCGCGCTGGGGACCGTAGTGTAGGCGTCATTGCGAGGCCGGGCGGAGCAAGCGCCGAAGCGATCTCCCCCGCGCTGGAGTAAAATAGGCCCACATTTCACTTTGGAGCATCTCATGGGTTTCTTCGACTTTCTCTTTGGCCCCGCTGTCCCGTCCATCACCGCCGAGGAATTGAGCCAGCGGCTCAAGGTCGGCAAACACCCCCTCGTGCTGGACGTGCGCCAGCCCGAGGAGTTCCGTCAGATGCACATCGCGGGCGCGCGGCTGATCCCCCTGCGCGAACTGCGGCGCCGCATGGGCGAACTGCCTGCGGGCCGCGAGATCGTCTGCATCTGCGCCTCGGGCAGCCGCAGCAAATCGGCGGCCAAGATCCTCGCCAGGGCGGGCTACAAGGTTGTAGACGTGATGGGCGGCATGCACGCCTGGCGCCGCCTCAGCCTGCCCGTGCAAAAGGGATAGCCTCCCCGAATCAAACCCAGGCCAGCA
>CALLJA010000413.1 GCA_938008865.1 uncultured Anaerolineales bacterium | reverse complement strand
TTGGAGTAGGGGATGTAGCCCGCGTCGACGGCTGCGCGCGAGGCGCCGACTGCGCCGCCCAGCACGGAGGCCAGCTCGCCGACCAGCTCGAAGCCTTTGTGCGCGGTGGCCATTTCGTCCAGGCCGAGCGACGGGTTGTTCGACACGCCGCGTCCGCCCGAGACGATCACGCCCGCGTCGGTCAGGTTGACGACGTTCTCGGCTACGGCGTAGCCTTCGACGTTGGTCAGGGACTCGGCTTTTGCCTCAGCTTTGGTTAACGCGCCTGTGCGTCCCGCCTCGGCGGCAGGTTTGGGGAAGGCGCGCGCGCGCAGGGTGGCGATCACAGGCTTGCCCGAGCAGACGGTCTTCTCCAGTACCTTGCCTTCGTAGATCGGGCGGGTGGCGACCAGCTGATCGCCGCTCGCTTCGAGTGCGATGACGTCGGTCAGCACGCCTGTGTCCAGGTCCACGGCAGACATGGCGGCCAGCTCACGGGTGCGGGCGGTCGTCGGGAACAGGATCAGGTCGGGGCCTGCGGCAGCGGTCAACGCCGAAAGGGTGGAGGCAAACGGCTCGGCGCGATAATCCAACAAGGCGGGATCATCCACCAGCAGGACTTCATCCGCGCCAAACTCGAACGCCGACTGGGCGATGGCATCCACGCCCAAGCCGAACACCAGCGCGACGGCGTTGCCAAAGCTCTTGGCCAGGCCGAGCGCCTCCCACGAAGCAGGCTGGACCGCACCCTTGAAATGGTCGATGTAGACAAAAGTTTTCATAGCACCTTCTCCGCCAGGATCTTGTCGGCCAGTTTGTCGGCGATCTCTGCGGGGCTTTCGCCCGTGATGATCTCGACCGCGGTCTCGCGGCTGGGCGGATTCATCAACTCGGCGCGCGTCACCACGGCGGCGGGAGCGGCGATGCCCAGGTCGGCCAGCGTCCAAACAGGGATGGTTGCCTTCGAGGCTTTGCGGATGCCCATGAAGGACGGGTAGCGCGGCTCGCCGATGCTTTGCACGACGCTTAGCACCGCAGGCAGTTTCGCGCTGACGGTTTGTCGGCCTTCCTCGATGACGCGCTCGACGGTCACATTCCCACCGTCGACTTTGATCTGGCCCGCCAGCCCGAGCATCGGCCACCCGAGGACGCGGGCGGTCTGCGCGGGGGTCAGGCCTGCGCCGTTGTCGAGGGTCTGACGGCCAAAGACGACCATGTCCGCGCCGCCGATCTTCTGGATGGCGGCCGCCAGGACGCGCGCCGCGCCCAGCGTATCCAGCCCATCCAGCGCAGGGTCAGAGACGAGGACTGCTTCGTCAGCGCCCATGGCCAGCGCGTGCTTGAGCGCCTCTTTGGCCGACTCAGGCCCGATGCACAGCGCCGTGACCGTGCCGTTCGTGGCTTCCTTCTGCTGAAGCGCGCCTTCGACGGCATACTCGTCGAACGGGTTGATCACCAGCGGCGCGTCCCCCCACGATACTTGTCCGTTCTCGGCCTTGACCTTCGCTTCCGAGTCAGGCACTTGCTTGATACAGGCGATGATTTTCAAGACGATCCTCCTTTGTTACAACACTTATCGCATGTTTGGATAACGTTTTCGTAATTCGTTCTCAAATATAGATATTATTCGCTTTGACACCAATAGAACTCATTTGGGCCCCATTTCTGGGATGTCGAATCATAACAGAATGAATAACCAGTAAAGTCCCTGTATGACAAAATATATCTTTGGCTCTCTTTTAATAAATAGTAATCGAATTCTTTCTTCCAACCTGCATTGGGTATTTTTCTCAAGTAATTGTTGGAAACCAACTCATCGAGCGTTTCAGGGTACTGGCTTTCACTTTGTTTGAATTTTTCGAGAGCTTCTATGATGGTTTCGGCATTGTGTTTTATAGAAGAACCGTAAAACGATATGCCACTTATAAGGATTATTCCTGCAACTAGCAGAAATAAAATAGCTGAAAGTAAAAGCGTTATGGAAATAATCTTGGCAGAGCCAAAAAGCGCTTTCAAGAGTTTTCTCGATTTACCCGTTCAGCCACATCACAACCACGAACACATCCGCCGCCAGCACCGCCGCCAACCCAAGCGCGCTGAATATCTTCTGTCGCAGCACCCATTGCTTCTTATTTTGCAATCCCTTGAGGAAAAAGTCCCTGAACGGATACGGCGAATTCGGCCTGGACAGGCTCTGATAGAGTTCCTCGTAATACTGGTCCGTTCGGAACCAGAGTTTGTACGAGTTCAGGAAGAACATCAGGCTGAACAGCAGGAAGACGAGCACAAAGCTGAAGGGGAT
>CALLJA010000412.1 GCA_938008865.1 uncultured Anaerolineales bacterium | reverse complement strand
CATGAACGGATTGATCGCCCTGTATGGCGCAGGCGAATACCTGCCCGTGGTCGAACCCATTGACCGTTTCCTGCTCGATAGTCTCCACCTGGACGGACGCAGGCCGCGCGTGGTCTGTCTGCCGACGGCGGCGGGCAGGGAAGGCGACGGCAGCATCAACCGCTGGTCGAACATGGGCATCGAACATTTCCAAAAACTCGGCGCGGATGTCTCGGCCCTGCGCATCATCGACCGCGCTTCGGCCGACGACCCGCAGTTCGAGTCCGCGTTGGAGGCTGCCGACCTGATCTACTTCTCGGGCGGCGACCCGAACTACCTGTACCAGACCCTGAACGGCAGCCGCGCCTGGAGTGCGGCGCAGAAGGCCTGGGCGCGCGGAGCCATCTACGCGGGCTGTTCAGCGGGCGCGATGATTCTCGGACAGAAGCTGCCCAACTTCCGCATGTTCGGCAACGGAACGCCCTCGGCCTTCGGCGTGGTGTCGGCGTCCTACGTCCTCCCGCACTTCGACGCCATGCCCGCCATGTTCAAGCCGATGGTGGCCGCCTTGCGCAAGGCCCTCAAAGACGGCGAATACGCCCTCGGCGTGGACGAAGACACCGCCCTGGTCGGCAGGCTGGGCGGGGAGTGGCAGGTGCTGGGCGCCAGCCAGGTCCACGTCATGTCGCGAAATTCTGAAAAGAGTTATCGTGCGGGCGAACAGATTCTGCTATAAAAAGACCTCGGAAGTCTTCCGCATGTGATCATGCCAGGAAGACTTCCATGAGACTTCCGAGGTCTGTAAACTCTCTCGAAGGCGAACATCATGAAACAACTCCTGCAAAAACTCACCGAAACCTTCAGCCCCTCGGGCTACGAAGACGCCATCCGCGCCGTGATCCGCGCCGAGGTCGAGCCGCTGGCCGACGAAATCCGTGTGGACGCGCTGGGCAACCTCATCGTCCGCAAAGGCACGCTCGGCCCGGGCGGAAAACGCATCCTGATCGCCGCGCACATGGACGAGATCGGCCTGATCGTCAGCCACGTGGATGAGCGCGGCTTCGTGCGCTTCGCGCCCATCGGCGGCGTCTTTGGTCGTTACCTGCTCAGCGGACGCGTGCGCTTCCTGAACGGCACAGCGGGCCTGATCGGCTTTGACCGCCTCGAAAAGGTCACCGAAATCCCCTCCGCCGACAAGATGTATCTTGACGTGGGCGCCACGGGTCGCAAGGATTGTCCCGTCAAGGTCGGCGACGTGGCTGCCTTCGACCGCCCCTTCCAGGACCTTGGCTCGCGCGTGGTCGCCAAGTCGCTCGACAACCGCGCGGGCGTATTGGTTGCCATCGAAACGCTGCGCGCCCTCAAGTCCACGCCCAATGAGGTGTATTTCGTGTTCACCGTGCAGGAGGAGGTCGGCACCATTGGTGCGGCTACGGCCGCCTACGGCCTTGACCCTGAGATTGCCATCGCTGTCGATGTCACGCCCACGGGCGACACGCCCGACGCCCTCAAACTCGAAGTGTCCCTGGGCAAGGGTCCCGCCGTCAAGATCCGCGATACGGGTATGCTGGCCGACCCGGGCGTGGTCCGCTGGATGACCCGCACCGCCGAGAAAGCGCGCATCCCCTATCAGCGCGAAGTGCTCACCATCGGCTCCACCGATGCGCGCGCCATGCAGGTTGCGCGCGCAGGCAACTTTGCAGGCGCGCTCTCGGTGCCCGTGCGTTACGTCCACTCGCCGTCCGAGATGATCGACATGAACGACCTGGCGGATACGGTCAGCCTGTTGACGGCCCTGCTCAAGTCGCCTGTCAAACTCGGCTGATGCGCCGCTTGTTGGGATTTGTCCTGCTCCTGTCCCTTGCCGCCTGCGGAACGCCCCTCCTGCCGACTCCCACGCCCACGCCTGTCCCCGTCACCGAGACATCCTCGCCGCCCGCGCCGCAGACGGCCACCCCGCCGCCCGTGCGCGTGTTGCGCCTGTGGCTCCCTCCACAATTCGACCCGTACACCGATACCCCGGCCGCGTCCCTGCTCAGGGCGCGGCTGGATGCGTTCCTTGTGGCGCACCCAGGCCTGGCGCTGGAAGTCCGCATCAAAGGTGCGGGCGAGGTTCCCAGCCTGCTGACGGCCCTGTCCCTCACCCGTTCCGCCGCGCCCGACGCCTTACCTGACCTGGCCGCCCTCTCTCGCACCGACCTCGAAGCCGCCGCCCTCAAGGGATTGGTCCATCCGCTCACAGGCCTCACGGGGCAGTTGTCCGACCCCAACTGGTATCCCTATGCCCGTCAATTGGGTCAGGTGCAAAACACCGCCTATGGCCTGCCCTTCTCGGGCGACGTGCTGGCCGTAGCCTACCGTCCCGCGCAATTCGACGCGCCGCCTGCCGCATGGGGCCAACTCTTCGACGGCCGCAGGTCGCTGGCAGTCTCCAGCGGCGACCCGCGCAGCGCCTTGCAGTTCAGCCTCTACCTTTCGGCGGGCGGCCCGCTGCTCGACGCGTCCAATCATGTGACCTTGGATGAAGCCATCCTCACGCGCGTCTTGCAGGAGTTGAACCGCGGTGACCTGGCGGCGGTCGGCTCGGAAGAAGCCGCCTGGAACGCCTTCGCCGACGGCCGCGCCAGCATGACCACAGCCTGGACTTCGCGTTATATGCCCGCCCCCCCGCCTGATTCCGCTTTGATGCCCCTGCCCGGCCTCGACGGGACCCCGTTTACCCTCGCCTCGGGCTGGGTCTGGTCCCTGGCGGGATCGAGCCCGCAGGCCGAGCCCCTGGCCGCCGAACTGGCCGAGTGGCTGGTGGCGGATGAATTCCTGTCTGAGTGGAACAAGGCCCTGGGCGGACTGCCGCCGCGCCCCAACGCGCTCAAACCCCTCGACCCGCGCGGCACGCTGGACGCCATTTCGCAGTCGGCGCAGGTCATGCCCACTAATGACCTGATCCTCACCGTAGGCCCCGTTTTCCAGTCGGCGCTGGGGCGCATCTTGAACGGCGAAGCGCCCGAGGTTGTGGCGAAAGAGTCGGTTGAAGCCTTGAAGTAAAGTACCTGCTCTACCAATGGGTGAGTTGGCATTATCCGCCCATCAGGTAGAATCCCGAAGAACTCAACCCCGCTTTGGAGAACCTCATGGGAGATTACAACCGTTCCACCCGTGAATTGACGCTGGAAACGCTTCCCGCCGCTATGTCTGCCGCGCTCAAGACGCACATCGAGCAATACGAACTGGGCGACGTGCTGGCCGATGTGCTGATATGCGTCGAGGCGACGTCCGAGAAAATCAAGAAGGGACTGTTCGCTGGCCCAGGCCCGAAGGTCATGAAAATGGGCGTGGTGCTGACAAAGCGCTGGCTGTTCGAGATCCGCGCCGCGGATAATGAGGCGCCCTACGCGCGGTCCTTGCGCCTGGCCGACATCGTGGTCGAAGACCATGAGAAGAGCGCCTTTGCGAGAATGGTGCCCGATACCGGAGTCCA
>CALLJA010000411.1 GCA_938008865.1 uncultured Anaerolineales bacterium | reverse complement strand
GGCTCGGGTACGGGTCATGTCGTCTCCTTTCGGGTTTTCCATCCGATGGAGTTGGGGTAAGAATCCTTACTTGGTATAATCAAACATATCTCACACGGAGTATGGGGCCATGGAACATAAATTGTTGATCGACGGTCAGTGGGTGGATGCAGGCCCCGCGCTCGAGGTGAAGGACAAATATAACGGAGAGGTGGTCGGCGTGCTGCCCACCACACGCAAAGAAGACCTGGAGGCCGCCATCGCGCTGCGGAACTATCCGCTGATGATGCGGCCTGGAAGATCGGTTCCGCACTGGCGGCGGACTGCACCACCGTGCTCGAACATCCCGACGTGCGCATGGTCAGCCTGACAGGCCCCACAGGCACGGGCAAGAAGATCATGAAGACCGCTGCGGATACGCTCAAGCGTACCCGCTTTGTTGGCAGGTTGCCTAATTGTCCACCACAGGGATGAAATTGTATTTTTCCAAAATCTGCTGCCCCTCGGGTGATAGGACCAAATCTATGAAGGCCTGGGCCAGATCGGCATTCTTGCTGTCAGAAATGGGCGCAATAGGATAGGTTGCGATGGTATTGAGCGCATCGGGGATGTCGAGCCTGCCAATCTTTTCCGCCGCATCAACCGTGATGTCGCTGACGTATACGACGCCAGCATCTGCTTCACCTAGGGCTACTTTGGAAACCACGGCCTTAACGGAAGTCTCGTAGGAAACCACGTTCTTGAGCACATTATCCTTGAATTGGGGGCCGAAGGCAGAATCGGCTGACGCCTTGCCCAGAAAATCCAGGGAGTATTGACCCACAGGCACGGATTTATCCGCAAGGTCAAGTTTGAGGCCTTCTTTTGCCAGGTCCTTCAGCTCGGTCAGGCCAGCGGGGTTGTCCTTGGGAAAGATGACCACCAGACGATTCTTGACAAAGGGTTTGGAAGCATCCGCGTTGACGCGGTCGGACGCGATGGCAGCGTCCATGTATTTCTTGCTGGCGCTGGCGAAGACGTCTGCATCTGCGCCCTGGTCGAGCTGTTGGGCCAGGTCCTGGGAACCCGCAAAACTGAAAGCAACCGTCACGCCAGGGTGAGCGGATTCGAAAGTCTTTCCCAGTTCAGTGAAGGATTCGGTCAGAGAAGCGGCCGCCAGAACGGTCAGGGTGACGGGTTGGGCAGGCGCTTCGAGGGCGACAGCGGTGGCGTTGGGCGTCGCCTGCGGTGCGCAGGCTGCACCCAACAGCATGACGATCAATAGCAGAAACGAGAGCGATTTGGAACGTGGCATACTTTTCTCCTTATAAGGATTAAGTGGATTTGATTCCGTTGGACGGGCGTGAAATAACAAAAAACGGAGTTCGCTCGTTATTTTCAGGAATCCGATTCCAGACGGTTGTACAAGAATCCTTTTACGATCAGCAGGGTCAGGAAAGAAAAGGAAATCAGGATCACCGCCAGGGTCAAGGCAATGCTCTGACTGATCTCGAAGCCGACGTAGATCGCCAGCGGCATGGTCTGGGTCCTGCCAGGAAAGTTACCCGCAAAGATGATGGTCGCGCCGAATTCACCCAACGCCCGCGCCCAGGTCATGACACTTCCGCTCAACAAAGCCGCCCACGAGAGCGGCAGGGTGATGTGGTGGAAAACCTGCAGGCGGCTGGCTCCATCCAATGACGCGGCCTGTTTCAGTTCGGGGTCTATTGCGCCAAATCCAAGTGCAGCGGCTTTAATATAGAATGGCGATGCGATGAATGTCTGCGCAATGACAACCGCAGACGTGGTAAAGGGGATATTGATTCCAAATCCCTCCAGCCAAGGGCCGAACAACCCGCGCCGCCCAAACGCCATCAGCAGGGCAACTCCCGCCACAGCGGGCGGCAGGATGGTCGGCAGGTCGATCAAGGTATCCACCAGGCGGTGAAACCGAAAGCGACGCTGCGCCAGCAAGTATGCCACGGGCGTTCCCACAATCCAGGTGACGATGGTGGTGACGAGCGACGTCCATAGGCTTAATCTGACCGCTTTGATGACCTGGGCCTGGTTGAGACTGTCCAGCAGGTCCGCTGGCGTGATGCGCAGGAAGATCGCAACGATCGGAATGACAATGAAAAGCAAAAGCGGCAAAGTCAATAATTGCCAGGATAATTTTTTCACTCTGATGAGCCAATCCGAGGAAGTTCCCCAAGATATGGAAGGCGTGGAAATACT
>CALLJA010000410.1 GCA_938008865.1 uncultured Anaerolineales bacterium | reverse complement strand
TATATTGACAGACGATATATCGTGTGATAATATATCGTTTGTCGATATAACGAATACCGACACACGAGAACCCTATGGATCAAAAACTCATAAAATACCTCCCTTTCACAGAATCCACGGCCTACATTCTGCTGGCGCTGGCGGAACCGCTGCACGGCTACGCGGTCATGCAAAAAGTGGACGAGATAAGCCAGGGCACGGTCAAGGTGGGGCCTGGCACGCTGTACGGCGCGTTCACCACCCTCGAAAGCGAGGGGCTGATCGTCAAGGTCGGGGAAGCCGACCGCCGCAAGACCTATGTCCTGACGGAGAAAGGCAGGACCGTCTTGAAGGAACACATCCGCCGCTGCGAACTGCTGGCGGCAAACGGAGACATGACAAAAGACTGGTAGTCTTTTGGAGGAAGCCATGACAACAATCAAATTAATCCGCTGGTTTTGGGCCTGGGACGATGACAAAGAGGAAGCCTGGCTGCGCGAGATGGCGCAACAGGGCTGGCATCTCCAGTCTGTTGGCCTGCCTGGCCGGTACGCCTTCGAGCAGGGCGAACCCAGGGATGTCGTCTACCGCCTCGACTACTTCACCGAAAAGAAGGACATCCTCAACTACCTGCAGATCTTCCAGGACGCAGGCTGGGAATACGCGGGTGAGATGAATGGCTGGCAATATTTCCGCAAGGAGGCGGTCCAAGGTGAAGAGTTGGAGATCTTCAGCGACAACGAGTCGAAGGCCAGGAAATACCAGCGCATCCTGTTCATTCTGGTGGCGCTCCTGCCGATTCTGTTAGTAAACATCAACAACCTAAATAAAATGACCGACTCCTTCGCCCAGGCTCTGACCTTCTTCTTCTTTTGTTTCCTGCTGTTCTACGGCTACTCTATCATCAGGCTGGGGATACGCGTGAACGACTTGAAGAAAAAGATCTGACCCACGAAGCCCCGCAGGCGCGCGCCCGCGGGGCTTTTTGATCGGGGCGGCGCAAAGCAGGTACAATTCAGCAAAATTTTGGAGGTACCCATGCGCCCCGATTGGGATTCTTATTTCCTGAAGATCGCCTACGCCGTCTCGGAACGCAGCACTTGTGACCGAGCCTTGGTCGGCTGCGTGCTGGTGCTCGAGAAGCGCATCCTGACCACGGGCTTCAACGGCTCACCCGCGGGACAGGACCACTGCGACGAGGTCGGCCATCTGATGGTGGACGGTCACTGCGTGCGCACCATCCACGCCGAGACCAACGCCATCATCCAGGCGGCGCTGCACGGCGTCTCGACCCGCGGCGCGACCTGCTACGTCACCCACCTGCCCTGCATCAACTGCACCAAGGCGCTGATCAATGCGGGCATCACGCGCATCGTGTACAGCAACGCCTATCGCACCGACGACAATGCCTTGAACTTCCTCAAGGCCGCCCACATCGAGATCGTCCACAAGGAATTCCAACCCATCCCGCCACTGGAGGAATCATGACCGCCTACATCATCCTTGACATCGAAGTAACCGACCCCATCAACTATGAGGGGTACAAAGCCCTGGCCGCGCCGACAGTGGCCCAGTACGGCGGAAAGTACATCGTGCGCGGCGGACAGGCCGAGACCCTCGAAGGCAACTGGTTGCCATCGCGCCTGGTGGTGATCCAATTCGAAAGCGCCGAGCGCGCCAAGGCCTGGATCAACTCGCCTGAATATAGCGAAGCGCGCGCCTTACGCCACAAGTATGCCCATTCGAAAACTGTGGTCGTCGAAGGGGTCTGATAGAATTGCGCATTCATTCGCGATTGGAGGAAGCGCCATGAAAAACGGAACCTGTCCCAAATGCGGTTCGACCGAAGTCTACGCCAAGCCCTATGGCCTGGACGGGACGCGACTCGACGGCCAGATGGCCGAGCATCTGGATTACGTCTGCACGAATTGCGGTTATTACGAATCCTATTTCATCGATATTGCGGCCTTGAACAAGATCAAGGAACGCGCCGCCAAATTGGGCGACTGGAAGAAGGTCAAATGACGATTGCGCTCTCGTCCCTGATCTATTACCCCATCAAGGCCTGCCGCGGATTCGAAGTGCCCGCCTGGGAGGTGGAACGCATGGGCCTGCGCGACGACCGCCGCATGATGCTGGTCACACCTGAAGGCGGATTCCTCACCCAGCGCGAATTTCCCAAGCTGGCCCTGGTCACACCCACTCTCGATGGCGACCGCCTGACCCTCTCCGCGCCGAACTTCGACTCGCTGCGCCTGAGTGTCCAGCGCTCGGGCGTCACCGTCCCCGTGGACATCTGGAAGAGCCAGGGGGTCCAAGCCGTGGATCAGGGCGAGGAGGCTGCGCAGTGGTTCTCCGATTGGCTTGGCTCGCCCGTGCGCCTTGTCCACATCGCGGATGGCTACATCCGAAAGGTCAGCGCCGACCATGCCGTCCACCCCGACGACCACACTGGCTTCGCCGACGGCTACCCGATCTTGATCGCTTCCGAAGAAGGCCTGGCCGACCTCAATGCCCGCCTCGAAACGCCCGTGCCGATGAACCGCTTCCGCCCGAACGTGGTGGTGCGCGGCTGTGAGCCCTTCGCCGAGGATACGTGGAAGCGCATCCGCATTGGGGGCATCGAGATGGCGGTCGTCAAGCCGTGTGCGCGCTGCGTGGTCACCACCATCGACAAAGACACCCTCGTCCAGAGCAAGGAACCGCTCAAGACGCTGAACACCTTCCGCAAGCAGCCCAAGGGAGCCATGTTCGGGCAGAATGTGATTCCCTTAAACGGGGGCAGGCTTGAGGTCGGGATGAGCGTGGAGGTGCTGTCGTGAGTCAGGCCGCGTTCATGGACCTGCTCGGCTGGGTCGGCACGGTCCTGTATCTCATCGCCTATTACCTCGTCTCGATCAAAAAAGTCGAAGGTGATTCGATCCCGTATCAAAGCATGAACATCGTGGCGGGCGTCTTGCTGGTCATCAACACCTTCTATTGGCGCGCTTATCCATCGCTCGGGCTGAACGCCGCCTGGATCGCGATCGGCCTGTTCACCCTGGGCCGCAAGCGGATGATGAAATGAATCTGACGCGACGGGATTTTCTAAAACTGACGGGAGCAAGCCTGCTGGCGGCTTCCGCCTCTGGACTGATGGCTGCCACCGCACAAGAGGCCGAGTCAGCGCCCCTGATCTATCGCGGCTCGAGCCGCCATCGTTATCTCAACCTCAGTTACGACGATTGCTACCTCGTCAAGCGTATGCAAGACCTGGAGAAGCTGCTGGACGAGTATCCCGAATTCAAGGTCACGCTTTTCCCTGTGGGCGTGGCTCTGCTCAGCAATGAAGGCAAAGACCCTGGCATATGGAAACGCTTCCACGACAAGGGCCACGAGATCGGGTATCACTCGTGGGAACACACCAACTTCGGCGTGATGTCCAATGAGGCGGCGCTCGAAGATTACCAGAAATGGCTGGGCGCGCTGACCCAGGTGCTGGGCTTCACCCCCACGGTGCGCTTCGGCCGCCCGACCTACGGCTCGCTTTCGCCCTCGTTCGACGCGGTCTGCCGCGAGAACGGGCTGGTCAATACCATGTGGTCGACGGGCTGGGGCGGGAATACAAATGACGTGGTCAAATACACCGTGCCAAAAGCGCGCAACGGCGACCTGGTGCTGATGCACATCCGCACGGTGGACATCGCCACCAGCGCGGGCGCCTACGCCTGGATGCGCGACAACGGCTGGGGCGCGGTGACGCTCTCCAAATTGTATGACGACCTATTGATGGAACAATACGAATCAGTGGGGTGTGATGTGTACGACGGTCCGTCGTT
>CALLJA010000409.1 GCA_938008865.1 uncultured Anaerolineales bacterium | reverse complement strand
ACCTACGGCGTGGGCCGCCAGGTGCCGCAGGAGGAAGTGGAGCGCGCCGCAAAGGCCGCTGCCGTTCACGACGTGATCGTTGGTTTCCCCGATGGCTACAATACCATCGTCGGCGAGAAGGGCGTGACCCTCTCGGGCGGTCAGAAACAGCGCGTGACCATTGCCCGCACCCTGCTCAAGAACCCGCGCATCCTGATCCTGGACGACTCCACCTCTTCGGTGGACCTGGAGACAGAGGCCGAGATCCGCGATGCGCTCAACGGCCTGATGAAGGACCGCACCACGTTCATCATCGCCCACCGCATCCAGTCCGTGATGATCGCGGACCTGATCCTGGTGCTGGACAAGGGCGAGGTCATCCAGATGGGCACGCACGAAGACCTGCTGGCCCAGCGCGATGGCATGTACCGCCGCATCTACGACATCCAGACCCGCATCGACGAGGAACTGGAAAACGAGATCGCAAGCGTAAATTGAATTTTCATGTCGTTGCGAGGAGCGTTCTTGCTCTTTGCGACGAAGCAACCGCCCACTTCTGAGGAGGTTGCTTCGGGTGGAAGAACACCACCCTCGCAACGACATGGTTGATGGAGAATAGAAAATGGCTGAAGAACTTATCGAACTCGAAGAAGAAGAACATACCTCAAACCTGACTGGGCCCGTGTTCTCCCGCATCCTGGGTCTACTCAAGCCGCACTGGAAATGGGTGGTGGGCTTCCTGATCACCATCGCGGGCACCTCGGGCCTGGACGCGTACTTCACGTACATCAACAAGCAGATTGTGGACCAGGGCATCAACGGCGGCGATCCCGCGCGGGTGATGCAGCTGGCCACGCTCTACGGCGGATTCATCATCCTGCAATCGGGCATGGTGTTCACCTTCATCTATTTGGCGGGTGTGCTGGGCGAACGCATCCAATACGACCTGCGCAAGATGCTGTTCAACCACCTGCAGGAGCTGTCGCTCTCATACTACGCCCAGAACGCGGTGGGACGCCTGATCGCGCGCGTCACCTCGGACACGGGCCGCGTGGCCGACCTGATGACCTGGGGCGTGGTGGACACGACCTGGGCGGTGATGAACATCATCACCTCGGTGACCTTCATGGCCATCATCAACTGGCGGCTGGCGCTGATCGTGTTCGCGGTCATTCCGCTCATGCTGTTCATCGCCGTGCAGTTCCGCAAGCGCATCCTGGAGCAGTTCCGCATCACGCGCCGCACCAACTCGAAGATCACGGGCGCGTACAACGAGAACATCCAGGGCGTGCGCGTGGTCAAGGCGCTGGGCCGCGAAGACGAGAACACCGAAGAGTTTGGCCAGTTGACGGGCACCATGTACAACGCCGCCTATCGCGCGGCCTGGCTCTCGGCGCTGTTCCTGCCCACCGTGCAGATCATAGCGGCGGTGGCGCTGGGGCTGATCGTCGGCTATGGCGGAACCCAAATCGAGGTTGGCTTGATGACCATCGGCGGCATTCAGGCCTTCGTCTCGTACCTGACCTTCATGATGTGGCCGATCCAGGACCTGGCGCGCGTGTACGCCGAAATGCAGCACTCCATCGCGTCGGCCGAGCGCATCTTCAAACTGGTGGACACCCCGCCCGATGTCCACGACAAACCCGACGCGATCGAGGCCCACACCCTGCTGGGCAGGATCGAGTTCAAGCACGTCAACTTCTACTACGAGGACCGCAAGCCCGTGCTGACGGACTTCACACTCCAGGTGCAGCCAGGCGAGATGATCGCGCTGGTCGGCCCGACGGGCGGAGGAAAGTCCACCATCGTCAACCTGCTGTGCCGCTTCTACGAGCCCACCGAGGGCCAGATCCGCATCAACGGCCGCGACTACACCGACTATACGCTGGCCTCGATCCACAGCCGCATCGGCATCGTGCTGCAGACGCCGCACCTGTTCTCGGGCACCGTGCGGGATAACATCCGCTACGGACGGCTGGAGGCCAGCGAAGAGGAGATCGTCGAGGCGGCCAAGATCGCAGGCGCGCACGACTTCATCGTCACGCTGGAGAAAGGCTACGACCAGAACGTGGGCGAGGGCGGCAACCTGCTCTCGGTCGGACAGAAGCAGCTCATCAGCCTAGCGCGCGCCGTGCTGGCCCGCCCTGAGCTGTTCATCATGGACGAGGCCACCTCGTCGGTCGACACGCTGACGGAGGCCCTGATCCAGCGCGGCATGGAGGCCCTGATGAAGGGACGCACTTCCTTCGTCATCGCGCACCGCCTGAGCACCATCCGCCGCGCGAACCGCATCCTGGTCATCGAGAACGGGCGCATCGCCGAGCAGGGCACACACGCCGAGCTGCTCAAACAGCGCGGACATTACTACCGCCTGTATACGCAGCAGTTCCGCCATCAGTTGGAAGTGCAATATGGCGTGACCGAGGATCAGCAGACCTCCGAAGTTTCAGAGACCTCGGAGGTCCTGAACGAGGCCGTGGCAGCCGACTAGAGAAAGCATGTCATTGCGAGGCCCGAAGCAATCGCCGCAAGGACGAATTCTCTGCTTTACAGACGGAATATGATGAAGGCACACATCCTTCCTTTCGAAGAAACACACCTCCCCGAAGCGGGGAGGTTGCTGGCCGCGCGTCACTGCGCGGACCGCGCCCGCCTGCCGCTGCTGCCCGCCCGCTTCGAGGACCCCGCCGTTGCGGCGCAGGCGGTGAGGGCCTTATGGGAGAAGAAGTTCAAGAGCGGCTATGCCGCCTTCCGCGACGGGCGCATGTTGGGCTATCTGCTGGGCGAGTCCGTCATCCAGTCGTGGGGGCGCTGCGGGTACGTCTATCTGCCAGGCTACGCGCTGGCCGAGGGCGAGCGCCCCGCCCTGCTGCAGGACCTGTACGCCCGCCTGGGCGAAGACTGGGTGCGGCGCGGGGTCTTCAGCCACGGGCTGTACGTCTCGGCTGCCGAGCCGCAGATGGTCGAGGCGCTGTTCAACGTCGGCTTCGGCAAGGAACGCGTGGACGCGCTGCTCGACCTGCGGACGCTTTCCATCCCAGAGGTGCAACCTCCAAAAGGCATCCACATCCGACAGGCAGGCGCGGGTGACAACGCGCTGACGGGGAGCTTCTCGGACGTAATCTTCCGCGCGCTGGCGAACGCTCCCTATTGGCACCCTACCATCCCCGAGGACTGGGGGGAACTGCACGAGGGCTGGTCGGAACTGGCCGACGACCAGGAGTGGACGGTCTGGATGGCGCTGGAAGGCCAGTCCGCGCTGGGGATGGTGGGCTTCACTCCGCAACAGGAAACAAACACCGACCTGCTGGCTGGGCCCCGAACCATCTATCTGAGCGTGGCCGCCACCAGACCCGAGGCGCGCGGACGCGGCCTGAGCACGCTGTTGAGTTGGCGCGGCTTGCAGCACGCGCGCGAGAGCGGATTCGAAGTCTGCTACACCAACTGGATCAGCCCCAACCTGCTGGCCTCGCGTCACTGGCCGAGGTACGGCTTCCAGGAGGCATCCTATCGCCTGGCGAAGCGCATCGATCCGCAGATCGCATGGACAAGGAAGTAGAATAAACAGGAGCAGAGAATTCTCTGCTCCTGTTGCAATATTCCAGCCAGGCCAACTTGCGGCCCGCGCCTTCCCCACTCTGACAGAAACCCGCCTTCCGCCCTACCTCATCCCCGCCAGCACCTTTGCGATAACTGCGTCTAGCAGGGCGGGATTCACCTGCCCATCCAGGCGCGCCAGCACCGCCGCGCGAATTTTCGCGAACAGTTCCGCGTCCGTGGCAGCGGGAGTCGCAGGCAGCGGCGTAGAGGCCGACGGGCGGTTGGGCTCGTGTGGGTAGGCTGCAATCAAATTGACCGAGGGACTGTAGGTGGCCTTGGGGGGCGGCGCAGTCTCCACGCGCACCATCTTGATGCCATGACGCATGGCGCGCTCGACCGCCAGGTCGGTCAGCACCAC
>CALLJA010000408.1 GCA_938008865.1 uncultured Anaerolineales bacterium | reverse complement strand
AAGCACAAGGGAGGGGGGGGGGTGCCCCTGGGGGGGGTGGGGGATGGGGGTGGGGTGGGGGGTTGGCGTGGGGGCGGCGGTCGGGGCCAGGGGCAGGGCGGGCAGGTTCGAGGGCAGGGAACAGGCTGTGATGGCGGTGACAAGCCAAAGTCCCAGCACGAGGCGGAAGGTCCGTTTCATGCTGGGACTTATACTGGTAAAGCGGGATGATGTCAACGGCTTGCGCCTGGAGCGCGGGGCGCATGCGGGCCTGTCCTTCGACTGCGCTTCGCTCCGCTCAGGACGATTAAGTGTATTCGCCGACCTTTTCCAGCATCTTGTATGGGTCGAAGGCATCGCGCAGGCCGTCACCGATGTAGTTGACCGAGATGATGCTGAGGAAGATCATGACGCCCGGGAAGACCGCCAGCCACGGGTATTTAAGGAAGTGCTCCTGCGCGTCGCTGAGCAAGTTACCCCACGACGGTGTGGGCGGCTGGATGCCGAAGCCGAGGAAAGACAACCCCGCCTCCTGGATGATGGCGTAGCCCAGTTGCAGGGTGGCCTCGACGATGACTGGGCCGACCGCGTTGGGCAGGATGTGCCCGAGGATGATGCGCGCGTCCGAGGCGCCCAGCGCGCGCGCCGCGTTGACGTAGTCCAGGCCGCGCAGGGTTAGGAAGGCAGCCCGTACCAGGCGCGCAAAGGTCATCCACGAGAGGATGCCGATCACGAAGCTGATGGTGAAGACGCTGTTGCGTTGGAAGAGCGGGATATCGACCTCGCGCAGCATGGCGGCCAGCAGGATCAGCACGAGAAAGGGCGGCAGCGACAGGAAGGCGTCGGTGATGCGCATCAGGATCGAGTCCAGTCTGCCGCCGTAATAGCCTGCCAGCGCGCCGATGGGCACGCCGATCAGCAGGGCGATGGCCACGGCGATGCCGCCCACGGCCAGCGAGATGCGCCCTCCGTATAGGATGCGGGTCAGCAGGTCGATGCCGAGCGCGTCGGTGCCGAACCAGTGCGCGGCGGAAGGAGCCGCGAAACGCTCGGGCAGGTTGGAGGCGGTCGGGCTATAGGGTGAGACGAAGGCCAGCATTGTCAACGCAATCAGCAGACCGAAGACGATCAACCCGCCGATGGCGCCTTTGTGGCGTAGGAAGCGCCGCCAGACGTTGCCGACCAGATTGACCTGCGATTCGAGCGGGTGCGAATATTCAGGATTGTCTTTGATGGCAGCAAGGTCAGACATGGCTACTCCGAATACCGCACGCGCGGGTCGAGCATGGCGTAGAGCACATCCGCCAGCAGGTTGGACAGGATGATGAAGGCCGCGCCGATGATCAACACCGCCATCAGCAGCGGATAGTCACGCTCGACGGCAGATTGGTAGTACAGGCGGCCCATGCCAGGCCAGGAGAAGATGGTCTCGACCAGCACCGCGCCCGTGAAGATGTAGGGCAGGTCGAGCGCCGCCAGCGTGATGATGGGGATCAGCGCGTTGCGCAGGGCATGCTTGTAGACCACCAGCCGTTCCGAGGCGCCTTTGGCACGCGCGGTGCGCAGGTAGTCGAGCGGCAGGATCTCCAGCATGCTCGAGCGGACGAAGCGCGAGTACCAGGCCACCCAGCCCAGCGCGCCCGTCAGCACGGGCAGGATCAGGTGGCTGATGCTATCTATTAAGGAAGGGTTGTCTCCAGACATCTGTCCGGGCGGCAGCAGCGGCTCGCCCGTGAAGGGATTCCGCAGCCAGACGTAAAAGATGATGATCAGCAGCAATCCCAGCCAGAACTCAGGGATGGCCTGCCCCGCGAAGGAGAAGGTGGTAGCGATGAAGTCGAAGAGCGAATATTGCTTCACCGCCGAAAGGATGCCGATGGGGATGGCGATTAGCAGGGCCAGGCCCATCGTGATGGACATCAGGTAGATGGTATTGGGGAAGCGCTGGCCGATCTCGTCCAGTACGGGCTGGCGGGTGCGGTACGAAAAGCCGAAGTCGCCGCGCAAAATGCCGAGGCGGGACCCGGGCGCGTCGGCCACAGAGTCGCCGTCGGTGTCGACCCGTACCCAGTCGTTGCCGACCAGCCAGTAAATGTATTGCAGCGGCAGGGGTTGATCCAACCCAAATTGGCGCTTGAGCAGTTCGGCCTGCTCGGGCCGCAGGCGGCGTCCCTGCCCGTAGGCGGAGAGTGGTCCGCCGGGCGCGAGGTTGACCAGCGCGAACAGGATGATACTCAAGAGGAAAAGCAGGAAGACGGTTTGCACCAGTCGGCGGGCTATGTAAGTGGTCACTTCCGATCCTTAAGTGGAAAGTGACAGTCACTTTGGAAGCGACTGTCACTTGTTATTTTTTTATTTGATCTTCCAATCCGCGATGTTCCAGGTCACCAGGTCGTTGACCGTGGACTGCACGCCTTCGAGACGACTGGAGTAGGCGTCGGCGTTGGGGATGGTAAAGAGCATGATGATGGGCGCTTCCTCGTCCAGGATGTCGGCCATTTTGCAGAAAGTCTCCTGGCGGCTGGCTTCGTCGAGGGTGTAGGCATCTTCGATCAGCGAGTTGAATTCGTCGTTCTTCCAGCGGGCCAGGTTCCAGCCGAAGCCGGGCATGGCGGCTTCGATGGAATACAACTCCCACAGATAGTCAGTGGGGTCGACGCCCGCGTAGCCGTCGTCCCAGATGTCGATGTCGAAATTGCCGCCCTGCTCGATGCCGCCGCTTTGGGCGTCAGCCCACAAGACGCTGCCCTCCACCACGGTCAGGTCCAGTTGGATGCCAACCTTGCCGAGCATCTCGCCGATCAACTGCTGGGTCAGTTCGAGCGGTTCGCCGTACTCGGCATACGTGATGAACTCCATGCGCATTTCGTAGCCTTCTTCGGCGCTGGCGCAGCCGTGACATTCGCGTACGCCGTCGCCATTCGTGTCGGTCCAGCCGGCTGCTTCGAGCAGGGCCTGGGCGGCTGCGGGGTCATACGCGGGACGCGGCACGTTGCATTGATTGTAGGGCGGGCGGAAGAATTCGGTCCATTGCGGGTGGCCGAGGCCGAAGAAGATCTGCTCGTTGATGGTGTCCACGTCGATGGCCTGGCGGATGGCCTGGCGCACGCGCACGTCCGAGAGAATTGGATGCGGCGCGGCTTGCGCGTCGGTGGTGCCCTTTTCGGCCTGGTTCATGAACAGGCGCATCACGAAACGGTCGGACGGGCTGAGGCTCACCTTGGCCAGCTCGGAATCTTTCAGGTCGTTGATGGTGTTGACGTTGATCCACATGTCGATGTCGGCGTCGCCCTGCATCATCATGGTCTTGCGCACCGAATCGTCGGGAACGATCTGCACGGTCACTTTTTCGATCCCGGGTTTGCCAGCCTGGTAATATTTTTCGTTTCTAACGAAGGTCATGTGGTCGCCTTCGACCCAATCTGCCAGCACAAAGGGGCCGTCGCTGAGCGGCTGGCGGCCGCAATCCCAGGCCACGAATCCCTGCGAGGCATCGCAGTAATGCGCGGGCCAGATGGCGAGCTGTTCGCCGCCGAACTGCGTCAGGTACCCGGGGTAGATGGCGGAATAGTTGACCTTGAATGTGTACTGGTCCACCTTCTCGACCGAGTCAATCGAGTCGATACCGGGAATCCACGAACCCGTCTCGGGATCGTGGATGGCGTTCCAGGTGAAGAGCACGTCATCGGCGGTGACGGGCTGGCCGTCCTGCCATTGCACGTCCTGGCGCATCTTCCACGTCACAGACATGGTGCCCGCAGCCTCGTCGAGCGTCACGCCACCATTGTCCACGGTGGGCAGTTCGGCAGCCAGTTCGGGA
>CALLJA010000407.1 GCA_938008865.1 uncultured Anaerolineales bacterium | reverse complement strand
CCTACTGTAACCGATTAGCCCTACTTTTTTAGATCATTTTTGGCGAAGGTATTGATAAAAGCAAGCATAAAAAACGGCGGATGTTGAAAAATCCGCCGTCCTTATGGAACGTTATTTGATGCGCACGCTCATGTTGTATTCGACCGCCGCGCCCGCTTTTGGCACCACCTCGATGATGTAATCCTGGGTGGCGGGCAGGTTGAGGCTGAAGTCCACGGTTTCCGATTGCGAGCGGGCGTAGGGCTGGCCGTCGTCGAAGCCCCAAATGCTCAACGCGGCCGTATCGGCTGGGACGTTGAGCAGCACGTCCATCTTCTGGCCCTGCCTGGCGTACACCACATACGAGACGGGGTATCCGCCTACGGTAACGCCCCGCAGCACGGTGCGGGTTTCGCCCACCGCGAACTGGACGCGCGCCACGATGGTCAGGTTCAGCGTGAAGGTCTGGGCGGCCGACCCGCCCCGAATGTCGATGAAGTAGTCCTGGGTCGAGGGTACCAGTCCCTGCCAGTTGGCCAGGCCTGCCGCCTGGGGCAGCAGGGCCGTCCCGTTTGCGCCGCGGATGGACAGGGTCGCGTCCTGGTTGGTCGAACTGAGCATGGCGATCATCGGCTGGTTCTCCGCCGCCTGGACGGCGTAGCCAATCGTCTGGCCTGGCTGGATCTGCCCCGTGACGAAGGTCTGCGTGGCGCCCGCCAGGAACTGGATGCGCACGATGGGTCCCTGGGGGATGCTGGTGAGGGTGGGGGACAGCGTCAGCGTGGGCAGGGGGGCGGTGGGCGGAAGCGCTGTGGCCGAGGCCGACAGGGTGGGCGTCTGGTAGGCTTGCAGTGTGGAAGCCACCATGGTCTGCACGGCGTGTTCGTCCGAAACGGCGGGGACAGATGGGCCGCCGCAGCCTGCTACAAAAAGCAGGAACATGGCGCAGAGGAGGGATTTGCGGGTATCGAAGCGGTTGTGGGCCATGATTACCTTTCGTGATATTCCATGAGCAGGTTTTGAACGTTGCGAACTTTTTCGCCGCCCTCAGGCTTGAGACGTTTGTATTGCCCGCCAGGCTGCATCAGGCGCGCGCTGGAATTATCCTTGAAGTACAGGCCGAGCACCTGGTCGCGCAGGTAGCGGATTTGCTCCTGGTTCTCGACCGGGAAGACCACCTCCACGCGGTGGTTGAGGTTGCGCGGCATCAGGTCGGCGCTGCCGATGTACATTTCCTCCGCGCCCTGGTTGTGGAAGTAGTACACGCGGCTGTGCTCCAGGTAGCGCCCAACCACGCTCAACACGCGGATGTTCTCGCTCAGGCCCTTGATGCCTGGCCTGAGGCAGCAGATGCCGCGCACCAGCAGGTCCACGCGCGCGCCCGCCTGCGAGGCCTGGTAGAGCAGGTCGATGATCTGCGGGTCCACGAGCGCGTTGGTCTTGAGAATCAGGTGGGCTTTGTGTCCCTGGCGGGCGTATTCGGTCTCGCGCTGGATCATGGCTTCCAGGCGTGTCCGCAGGTTGACGGGAGCCACCAGCAATTTGCGGTACTCCTGCTGGGTGGAGTACCCCGTCAGGTAATTGAACAGGTCGGTCGAGTCGGCGCCGATGGCATCGTCGCACGTGAACAGGCCGATATCCTCGTAGATGCGCGAGGTGACCATGTTGTAGTTGCCCGTCGCCAGGTGGATGTAGCGGCGGATCCCGTCGCCCTCCTTGCGGACCACCATGGCGATCTTGCTGTGGGTTTTAAGACCAACCAGACCGTACACCACGTGGACGCCTGCCTGTTCCAGTTTTTGCGCCCAGCCAATATTACTTTCCTCGTCGAAGCGGGCCTTCAACTCGACCAGCACCGCCACCTGTTTGCCGCGCTCCGAGGCTTCCAGCAGCGCATCCACCACGGGGGCGTTGCGGCCCACGCGATAGAGCGTCTGCTTGATGGCCAATACCTGCGGATCGCGCGCAGCGGCATTGAGGAAGTCCACCACGGGACTGAAGGATTGGTAGGGATGGTGCAGCAGGATGTTGCCCTGGCGGATGGCATCGAAGATATCGCCGACGATGCCCACCTGCCTGAGCGCCTTGGGGATGGACGGCTTGTAGGGCATGAACTTCAGGTCATGCCGCTCGACCGCGTCGTACAACTGCCACAGGCTGCTCAACCCGAGCGGGCCGCTGATGACGTAGAAATCGGAGGGGCGTACTTCGAGGTTGTCGAGCAGCAGGTCGCGCATTTCCTCGGGCATGCTCTCGTACACGGCCACCTGTACCACCGAGCCGAACTTGCGGCGGCGGATGCTCAACTGCATCGACTCGAGCAGGTCATCGGCTTCCAGTTCCTGGATCTCCACGTCGGCGTCGCGCACTACGCGGAAAGGGTGGGCCGAGATAACTTGCATGCCAGGAAAGAGCGTACCCAGATTGGCGATGATAACCTGTTCGAGCCAGACAAAATAATGATGGCGCGGCACGGTCCCGTCCTTGCGGACGCCGCCCGAGGAGCGCTTGAGGGGAATCAGACGCGGCAGGGTATCGGGCACTTTCAGTCGTGCAAAACGTTCCTTGCCCTTGGGATCGCGGATGACGATGGCCAGGTTCAGGCTCAGGTTCGAGATGTGCGGGAAGGGATGCCCAGGGTCCACGGCCAGCGGGGTGAGCACCGAATGGATTACTTCGCGGAAGTAGGTATCGGCGCGCTCTTTTTGCGGCTTGGCCAGCTTGTCATAGTCGAGGACGTGGATGCCTTCCTTGTTGAGCTTCGGAAGGAGCTTGCGTTGGAGGTGCTGCAAGGCGTTGTTATACAGGTCCAGCGAAGATTTGCGGATGGCGGCCAGCTCCTCGCGCGGGGTCAGCCCATCGGGTGAGACGCTGCTGATGCCCGACTCCACCTGTTTGCGGATGCCCGAGACGCGCACCATGAAGAACTCGTCCATGTTCGAGCCAAGGATGGCCAGGAACTTGACCCGTTCGAGCAGGGGATTGTCCTCGCTTTGCGCCTCCTCGAAGACACGCTTTTGAAAGGCAAGCAGTCCCAACTCACGGTTGATGAATTGGGGCGCGGGACTGTTGGCAATTGGGCTGTCGATGGGCGGGAGGGTCATGCGTCACCTTTGGGGAGGGGTGGTTGCCAGGGGAAGGGCTGGTCGGGTGCGGGCCGCCAGAAGACGAGCAGTTCCCCTTTGTCGTCCAGGTAGGCGGAGGCCCGTTCAGCGCGGAGGCCTTCGAAATAACGGTGGGCGGGTTCCAGGTCGATGGCAGAGTCTTCCTCGGCGGTTTCCTCCAACAGATTCAGGAAGGAAACGGCATCCTGCACTTCGCCCATCAGCGACTGATAGTCGTGCATGCGTTTGGACAGGTCTTTGGGAAAATCGGGCAGGGTGGGGTGAACAATCTCGATCCGATAGCGGAATTTCTTGAAGGCCAGCCGCAAACGGTGGATACTGGCGGTCTGGGCGGCGTCGATCTGGACGTAACGCTTGACCGCCGTTTCGTAGGCCTGGTCCACCGCCTGGAGCAGTTCCGCTTCCGCCTCGGGACGGGCGAGCCGCTCCTCCAGGCTGGCGCGGACCTTCTCGAAGCGCTTCTTGAGCGCGGATAGTTTGAGGTCCTTGATCTGCTTGCGGGCTTTGCGCAGCAGCCGCTTTTCGCTGGCGAGCAGGTGGCCGTGCAGGGGCGTCAACTCGGGGTGCGCCTCGGCGGCCTCGGCCAATTCGGCCAGCATCACCTGACAGTCGCGCAGGTCGTCGAGTTCGTCGATCTGATCCTTGAGGGCGCGGCGCATCCTTTGCAGGCGCGGATGCGGGTCGAGCGCGCGCGCCAGGTCGAGGCAGGCCACCAGGCGGCGGGCCGCTACGCGCAGGTCGTGGACGGCGGCCTCGGAGAATTCGGCGCGGCAAGTTGCAAGTTGCTGGTCAAACTTTTCCCAACGCGCTTGCAGGGTATCCAAAAACCTGACACCGAAGTTGTTCATACAGATAGTCTATCCTAAACGCTGAAAATTTGTCAGGGCGCTTCGGCCTGACGGGGTCTCATGCGGCTTCGAGGTCGAAGAGGGTGATCTCGGGCCTGCAATTGACGCGCACAGCAGGGTAGATCATGCCGACGCCGCGGTTGGTGTACTGATACATGCCGTCCAGTTCGTACAACCCCGAGGGATATTTTTGGGCCAGCCACGGCAGCACGGGCGGACCCAGCAGCGGCACGACGATCTGGCCGCCATGTGAATGTCCCGAGAGTTGCAGGTCGAAGCGGCGGACAGCGGCGCTTTCGTCTGCGAAGTCGGGTTCGTGCGCCAACAGGATGGCGGCGCCGTCTTCGGGCAGTTTCGACAGTACCTGGTCGAGGTCCTGCCTGCCTTCCCAGATATCGTCCACGCCGCACAGGTGCAGGGATTGTTCCTCGCGCGTGAGGGTGTGGACGTCGTTGTTCAATTCGACGATCCCGCTGGCAGACAGCATGGCGCGCGTCGCTTCGGTGCTGGTCCAGTGGTCGTGGTTGCCGAGCACGGCAAAGGTCGGCGTGGTATGCGCCAGCGGGGACAGGATGCGGGTCAGGTCGGCGGCAGCGGCCTGGTCGGATGAATCCCAACCGTGTCCTTCGAAGAAATCCCCCGTGATGGCGACCAGGTCGGGGCGTTGCGCCTGGACTAGGTCCACCACGACCTGGAGCCTTTCGGCGTTCATCCAGCCGCCCATGTGCAGGTCGCTGATCTGGACCATTTTGAAGCCCGAGAAGGCGCGCGGCAGCCTGGGCAGTTTCAACTGCACGCGGACGACCTCGAACCATTCGGGCTCGAGCGAGAAGCCATACGTCAGGCCGCCCAGCCCGCCCAGGATGGAGACCGAGAGGGCGGCGCGCAGTAGGTTGAGAAAGTCGCGGCGCGAATATTTTTTCATGGTACCTTGCACCGAATTGTAACCGATGCGCCTGCCCATGACCAACGTGCCAGTGTCTTGCGCGGACGGGTCGGTATAATGCGAACACCAAAGGAAAAAGGAGAATCCCCATGAATAAATATCGTTGGCTTTTGGCATTGGTCGTGTTGGTGTTGGCCTCGTTGGCCTGCCAGACCGTGATGGGCGGCGGACCGCAGGTGCCCGATGTGCCGCAGGTCCCCAATAACTATAACGACAACTCAGGCGACAGCGGCCCCGAGCCGACGGTTGTCCCGCCCTCGAACGACGGCGGCGGCAGCGACAACGGCGGCGGCCAGTCGAGCAACGGCTTCCCCATGCCCGTCGATGCGACCAACGTGGTCGAAGCGCAGGATACCCTGGTCTTCGAGACGGGCCTGAGCGTGGATGAAGTGGTGGCTTTCTACCGCGACGCATACGGAAAACAGGGCCTCAAAGAGCGCACCTCGATGACCGTGACCATGGGCCAGCTCTTCACCATCGTCTTCGACGGC
>CALLJA010000406.1 GCA_938008865.1 uncultured Anaerolineales bacterium | reverse complement strand
ACAGTGACATTTGTCACAGAATGAGGGCGGCAGAAGGCTGGGCGGATAGCCTGTCAGTACTATATTCTCAGGATGTGTATGTAACATCCCTTATGTGTCATCGTCCCGAGGACATCGGGACGGCGCGGGGGGCGAAGCGACGAAGTACCCTCGGATTTTTCCTGAAAACACCCCAAGGCCTGCACGCTTGGGGCCCAGTGCAGGCAGAGAAAACCAATTGAACCTCTGTGCGCTCTGTGTTCTCCGTGGTGCGGCTCTGGACTCTTGGAAGAGATGGATTCTGGATTTGCATACAGCCCCCAGGTTTTGTGCTGGTGGAAGCAGTCCTTGTGAGGGCCGATCCTATATCCATCCTATATCGATCCTATATCGATCCCATATCCATCCTATATCCATCCTATATCCCCCCGAGCCATTTAATCCATCGAAGCCCTGTCGAAGCAGGGGAGCACGCCTTTGCTCGTCGCGCTCTACGGCTCCCCACGATGAATGACTCCCTTGCCGTACTTCTCCTGCAACTGATCCACCACTTCCTGCAGTTTGCGCGCCTTCTCGGAGCCTGCGTCCCATAATCCCAACTGACGGACGGGCGCGCCCAGCCCGCTGACGCCCACGCCGATCAGGCGCACGGCCTGGCGCGGCTTGCGCGCGGCGCGCAGCAAGGTCAGCGCGGTCTGGGTGATCTCCTCGTCGCTGTCGGTGGGTTGGGGCAGGGTGGTCTGGCGCGTCAGGGTGGTGAAGTCGGGCCAGCGGATCTTGATCTTGACCGTCTTGCCCGCCAGGTCGTTCCTGCGCAGCGAACGGCCCACCTCCGCCGCCAGTTCGCGCAGGGTTCGTTCGAGGGTCTTGTCGTCCGAGACGTCGCGCGTGAAGGTCGTCTCCTGGCTGATGGACTTGGTCTCGTGCTCGGTCACGATCGGGCGCTCGTCCTGCCCCCGCGCATGGGCCGCCAACTCGCGGCCGTTCTCCCCAAAGCGCCGCGCCAGGTCCGCCTCGGGCCAGGCGGCGATATCGCCGATGGTGTGGATGCCCAGTTCGGCCAGCCTGGCCTCGGTCTTCGGGCCCACACCCCATAGCATGTTCGCGGGCAGCGGCGCGAGGAAGGCCGCCTCCTGTCCCGCAGGGACGAGGGTCAGGCCGAAGGGCGGCGCTCCCTTCTGCGCGCCCTTCTTCCCGACCTCGGTGGCGATCTTGGCCACCAGTTTGTTCGACGCGATGCCCACCGAGCAGGGCAGCCCCAACTCGTCGCGGATGCCCGCCTGCAGGTCCAGGGCGATTTGGCGCGGGTCCTTGTCGCGCAGGTCGGAAAGGTCGAGGAAGGCCTCGTCGATGGAGATTTGCTCCACCAGCGGGGTCAGATTCCGCAGGCGGCTCATCACCTGTTGCGAGACTTCGCCGTACAAGCGATGCCGCGAGGGGACGATGATCAGCTGGGGCACCAGCCGCACCGCGCGCGCCATGGGCATGGCCGAGCGCACCCCGAACTGCCGCGCGGCATACGAGCACGAGGCCACCACGCCGCGTTCGTCGGGCTTGCCGCCCACGGCGAAGGGCTTTCCGCGCAGGTCGGGGTTGCGGGTTTCTTCCACCGAGCAGAAGAAGGCATCCAGGTCGAGGTGCAGAATGGTGCGGGACATCTTCCTTATTATAAAATACCCACGGTCACGAATTGCGCTTCCCGCCCTCGAAAAAACGCAATTCCCTGGCGCCGCCCGCCAGGGCGGGTGTGTGGCCGAGTGCGGTATATGAAAAATTGGTAAGAATTGGCTATCCCTACATATTGAACATTTGTTAGAGAAAAGTTATACTTAGGCATGGCGTATAGTCAAATGTTGGAACTTTTTAACCTGCGGAAGCGTCACGAAGCAGGTAGTATGTAGAAGGAGAGAATCCCTATGCGTTCCAAGTTGAAAATTTTTTCCCTTGTACTTTTGATGGCCATGTTGTTGTCGCTGGTCCCTGCGGCGGGGCTGCCCACCCCCGCTGCCGCCTCCTCGACCTGCGACTGGGCCCAGTTCGTTGCAGACGTGACCGTGCCCGACGGCACCAGTTACGCGCCCGGCACCGCCTTCAAGAAGACCTGGCGCTTGAAGAACATCGGCACCTGCACGTGGACCACCGGCTATGCCCTGGTCTTCGATAGCGGCGAGAAGTTCGGCGCGCCCGCCACCATCAACTTCCCGATCAACGTGGCGCCCGGCCAGACCGTGGACCTGAGCGTGGATATGACCGCGCCCGGCAGCGCCGGCCACTACTTCAGCTATTGGAAGCTGCGCAACGCCTCGGGCGTGATCTTTGGCATCGGCGCCACCGCCAACAAGGCCTTTTGGGCCGAGATCAACGTGACCTCCACCTCGGGCACGGGCTACGACTTCGCCGCCAATGCCGCCTCTGCCACCTGGACCAGCGGCGCGGGCGCCCTGGCCTTCCCGGGCACCGACGGTTCGGCCAATGGCTTTGCCTTCCAGCAGGCCAACCCCAAGTTCGAGAGCGGCCTCACCTCGGCCCAGGCCGGGCTGTTGTTCTCGCCGAACAACGTCACCAACGGCTATATCCAGGCCATCTATCCCGCTTTCCGCGTCAACAGCGGCGACCGCTTCCAGGCCACCATCGGCTGCGAATACGGCGCGACCACCTGCTACGCCGAGTACCGCCTGATGTACCAGGTCGGTTCGGGCGCGGTCACCACCTACTGGACCTTCCGCGAGAAATACGAGGGCCTGACCTACAACGTCAACCTCGACCTGAGCCGCCTGGCCGGGCAGGATGTCAAGTTCATCCTGTACGTCAACGCCTACGGCTCCCCGGCCGGCGACCGCGCCCTGTGGGGCGGCCCGGTCATCGCCCGCGCGGGCGGCACGCCGCCCACCCTCACGCCGGTCGTCACCGTCACCGGCACGCCGCCCACCGCCACGCCCACCAAATCGGCCACCGTGCCGCCGTCCTCCTGTGACCGCGCCCAGTTCGTGGCCGACGTGACCGTGCCCGACGGCACCTCCTTCGCGCCCGGCATCGCCTTCACCAAGACCTGGCGGCTGAAGAATATCGGCTCCTGCACCTGGACCACCGCTTACTCGCTCATGTTCGACAGCGGCGAGAAGATGGGCGGCCCCGATACCGCCGCCATGCCCACCAACGTGGCCCCCGGCCAGACCGTGGATATCACCATCAACCTGACCTCGCCGACCACCGCGGGCACCTATCGCGGCTACTGGAAGTTCAAGAACGCCAGCGGCGTGCCCTTCGGCATCGGCACGGCTGGCACCAAGTCCTGGTGGGTCGAGATCAAGGTCGCCGGCACGGGCACCGTCCCCTCCACGCCGGTCACGCCTTCCACCCCCGTGGCGGGTTCCTCCTACGATTTCGCCGCCAACGCCTGCGCGGCGGTCTGGTACAGCGGCTCGGGCCAGCTGCCCTGCCCGGGCTCCGAGGGTGACGCGCGCGGCTTCATGCTCAAGCAGGCCGCCCCCAAACTCGAGAACGGCGTCACCGACTCGCGCCCCGGCCTGCTGACCGTCCCGCAGAACGTCACCAACGGCTACATCCAGGGCTTCTACCCGCCCTACACCGTCAAATCGGGAGACCGCTTCCGCGCCACCATCGGCTGCGAGAACGGCGCCACCTCGTGCTACGTCGTCTTCCGCCTCGATTACCAGATCGGCAGCGGCAGCATCCAGACCCTGTGGGCCTTCGTCGAAAAATACGAGGGCCAGGTCTACGAAGCCAACGTGGACCTCTCCCCGCTGGTCGGCCAGAACGTCAAGTTCATCCTGACCATCCTGGCCACCGGCTCGCCCACCGGCGACCGCGCCCTGTGGACCGGCCCCATCGTCTACAACCCCTCCGCCGCCACAGCCGTCCCGCCGACGCCCACCCTGCCGCTGACCGGCACGCCCTCTGCCACGACCGCGCCGCCCACCAGCACCAGCGTCCCCTCCACGCCGACGCCGACCAACACCACCGTCCCGCCCAGCGAGACGCCCACCCCCACGGCCACCACGGCTCCCTGACCCGTTTCCCCATCCACTGGACGAAGGCCTGGTCCGCGTGACCAGGCCTTTTCTCAGCCCCAGCCATGACCCGCGAACGCCCCCTGCTCCTGCTCGCCGACGACGACCCGACCATTGCCGACAGCCTTGCGCCGTTCCTCGAACGCGCCGGCTTCCACGTGCTGGTCGCTTCGGATGGACTCTCGGCGCTGGAGAAGGCCCAATCCCACCGCCCCGACATGATCATCCTCGACGTGCTCATGCCGCGCATGGACGGCCGCGAGACCCTGCGCCGCCTGCGCCGCGCCAACGTCTGGACCCCCACCATCCTGCTCACCCAGGTGGGTGAGTCCTCCGAGCGCGCCCTGGCCCTCGAAGAAGGCGCCGACGATTACATCAACAAGCCCTTCGACCCGCACGAACTGCTGGCGCGCGTGCGGGCCGTGCTGCGGCGCGCCAGGCCGGGCGAACGCTCCCTCTCCGCCGCCTGGATGCTCACCTCGGGCGACCTGACCCTCGACCGCCGCGCGCGCCGCGCCGCGATCAAGGGCAAACAACTCGAATTGACCCCCAAGGCCCTCTCGGTGCTGGAATACCTGATGACCCACCCAGACGAAGCCGTTTCGCGCGAACGCCTGCTCGAATCGGTCTGGGGCTGGGAATATCCCGCGGGCACGCGCACCGTCGACACGCGCATGGCCGAACTGCGCCGCGCCCTCGAAGACGACCCCGCCGAACCGCGTTACATCGAGACCGTCCCTGCCGAGGGCTATCGCTTCATTGCGGTGGTCACGGGGGAATGACCCATGAGATCGCGCGGCTGGCTCTTCACCCTCATCCCTGTTGCCGTCGGTTTCCTGCTCTCGGTCGCCGCGCAGGTGTTCTTCTCGCCCGTGCCGCTGCTGGTCTTCAAGATCGACATCGGCATGGTGGCCTTCCTGGTCGGCCTGTTCCTGTCGCTGATGGTGGGCATGGCCCTGCTGGGCGCGGCCCGCGAACAACGCGAAGCCGAAAAGTGGATGGACCAGGTGGACCTGATGAACCAGGAGAGCCGCCGTCAGTTCATCCGCCGCCTCGACCATGAGATCAAGAATCCGCTGACCGGGCTGCGCACGGCCCTGGTCAACCTGCGCGAGGCCCGCATCGTGGACGAACGCGAACGCGCCGCCGAGAACGCCTCGCGCGCCGCCGAGCGCCTCAGCCGCCTGCTGGCCGACCTGCGCAAGCTCTCCGACCTGGAGGAACGTCCGCTCGAACGCCTGCCCGTGGACGTCCCGCTGCTGCTCGACGAGATGACCGAGGCCGTGGCGCTGGTGCCCGCCTACGAACGGCGCAAAGTGGAGTTGCTCATCTCGCGCGTGCCCTGGCCCATGCCCACGCTGACCGGCGACCGCGACCTGCTTGGCCTGGGTGTCTACAACCTGCTCGATAACGCGCTCAAGTTCACCTCCGCCGAAGAATCGGTCGAACTGCGCGCGCGGGTCGAGGGACGCTCCATCGTCATCGAAGTGGCCGATTCGGGCATGGGCATCCTGCCCGAGGATCTGGGCAAGGTCTTCGAGGAACTGTATCGCGGCACCAACGCGCGCGGCGTGGAAGGCAGCGGCCTCGGGCTGGCCCTGGTCCACCGCATCGTCACCCTGCACGGCGGCGACCTCACCGTCCGCAGCAGCCTCGACAATCCGCGCGGCACGGTCTTCACCATGCGTCTGCCGATCAAGAGATAAGCAGCACATCACAAAGCGCGCTGCCTTCGGGGAATTTCATCGTTGAGCCACAGGGATCGCAGATGTCTCGAAAATCCGTGTTCATCCGCGTTATCCGTCCGATCCGTGTACATAAAAAAGACTCTCAGGGTGCATGACCACTCTCTGGTGCAAATTTCGGGGGTTACAAAACTGTGACATCCCTGCGACAGGCCCGTAACAGCCGAAAAGTATAAATAAAGCATGGACGAACACTCGCTCATCCGTGCCGCACAAAAAGGGGACCTGGACGCCTTCAACGCCCTGGTCCTGACCTACCAGGACCACCTGTTTGGCATCGCCCTGCGCGTCACCACCGATGAAGACGCCGCCGCCGACGCCGTGCAGGAGGCCCTCATCTCGGCCTTCCGCCACATCGCGGCCTTCCGCGGCGGATGCTTTCGCAGTTGGCTGGCCCGCATCACGGTCAACGCCTGCTACGACGAGCTGCGCCGCAAATCGCGCCGCCCGTCCCAGCCGCTGGAGCGCATCGCGCGCGACGGCCAGGAGATCGACCTGAACGACTGGCTGTACGATCCCGCCCCAGGCACCGAATACCAGGTCGAAACCTCCGAGCTGGACGGGGCCATCCGCGCGGCCCTGGGCTCGCTCTCGCCGCTCTACCGCGCCGCCGTGGTGCTGGTAGATGTGGAAGGCTACTCCTACGAAGAGGCGGCCCGCGTCCTGCGCGTGCCCGTCGGCACGGTCCGCAGCCGCCTGGCCCGCGCCCGCGCCAACCTGCGGCTCGCCCTGGGAGATGTGGAGGACTTGATGCCCGTCCCCGTGTGGTTTAATATCCAGGCAGGCTCCTATCAACTCCCGATGATGTGACGTTCCGCCCGTGGGTGGATGGGACTCTTGCCTGCCTCGGAGAATACATGAAACCACAGATCGCGCTCTTGACCCTGGCCAGCCTTGCGCTGGCCTCGTGCGGTACGCTCGAGATCAGCCTGGATGTCACCGATACGCCGCCCGCTGTCCCCACGGCCACCGTCACCGACCCGCCCGCGCCCGTCATCCCGCCCCTGCCCACCCAAACACCGCCCGTCGAGGCGCCCGCCGCCGCCGAACCTGTCCCAGACCTGACCCTGCGAATGCTGGCCAACGCCGCCTATCACAGCGTCACGCTTGCCGAAGACGAGGCCGATTTCCGCCTCGAAGACGGGGTCTACTACCTGCCCCAGCAGGCCCAAGGCTGGAGCGGGAACTGGTTCGTGCGCCTGCTGATGGACCGTGTGGCCTTCGGCGACCTCGACGGCGACGGCGCCCAGGATGCCGCGGCGGTGTTCGAAAGCCAGCGCGGCGGCAGCGGATTATTCCGCGAACTGGCCGTCATGCTCAACCGCGGCGGCCAGCCCGAGAACGCGGCCACCCTCTACCTCGGCGACCGCGTCACCGTCCGCACGATCGGCATCGAAGACGGGGTGATCTTCCTGGATATGCTCCTGCACGCCCCCTACGACCCCATGCTCAGCCCCAGCGCCGAAACCCTGCTCCGCTACCGTTGGGACGGCGCAAGCCTGGTACCCCTCGATTGACCGAAATGCAGCGGGCCGTCCCCGCTGGAAATGGAATTCTCATGAAAAAACTGCTGCTTTGTTTCCTGTCCCTGGCCCTGTTCCTCTCGGCCTGCGGCACCCTGGAGGT
>CALLJA010000405.1 GCA_938008865.1 uncultured Anaerolineales bacterium | reverse complement strand
GCAAGATCGAAGAGGCCGTCGGCGAACAGGTGCGCAACATCGTCCCGCCCGTGACTTTGAGCGTGGGGGTGGTCACCTTCCACTCCGTGCCCGCCACCGTGGATAGGATGCTGCGCGAGTCCGACCACCTGATGTACCAGGCCAAGGGCCAGGGCAAGCACAGGGTCTTCTACCTGCAGGTTGGCCCGTGAGCGCGCCTGTCTGTGACAGCCTGGCGGGAAGGTTGCAAGGCAGTTGAAAACCCGCGCGGCCCCCAAAACCAGGGGAAAAATGATAGGATGGACGCAATCCCTCCCGATGCGCCCGTTGCTAACCCACATCAACACCTTCTTTTCGAACATGAGCAGGAATTCCATGCTGGCCTTCTCGGGCCTGCTGCTGGCCCTGTTCGTCTATCTTGATTTTCAGACCCACTTCGAGATCGCCATCTCCTTCTTCTACCTGACGCCCATCCTGCTGGCGACCTGGTACGTTGGCCCTAAGGCGGGCAGAACCTTGGCCGTGATCAGCATCATGGCCTGGCTGTCCTTCAACCTGCTCTCGGGGCGGACGTATTCTCAAGAATTCATCCGCTACATCAACGTGGTTGTGCGCCTGGCCTTGTTTCTTGGAATTGTCGAATTGTTGTGGGAATTCAAACAGGCCCTCCTGCACGAACACAATCAGTCGCGTACCGACCATCTGACAGGCATCCCCAACAGCCGCGAGTTCTACGACCGAGCCGAAATGGAGATCGAGCGTGCGCGCAGGAGCCATGCGCCGCTCAGCCTGGTCTATATCGACGTGGATAATTTCAAGACCCTCAACGACAGCCTGGGTCACAGCGAGGGTGACAAGCATCTCAAGACCCTGGCCGAGGCCGTCTCGGGCCTGGTCCGCAAGGTGGACGTGTTCGCCCGCATCGGCGGGGACGAGTTCGCGCTGCTGCTGCCCAATACAGACCTAGGCGGGGCGCTGGCCGTGGTCCATAAGATGGAGCAGGGCATCGCCAGGGGCATGCGCGGTGCGCTCCTGCCCGTCACCGTCAGCATGGGGGTGGCGGCCTTCCAGTCCCCGCCGCCCTCGGTGGACGCCATGCTGCAAAAAGCCGACCAGCTCATGTACGAGTCGAAGCGGCTCGGCAAGAATCGGGTGACTGGCGCGGAATTCGGCTGAGTTTTTTTGGGAGGGCTGGGCCACAAGGCGGGGGAAGGAGAGAGGTTTACCACGCAGGACACAGAGTCCACGGAGGGTTTCGAGGCGGGGCGCGGGAGAGTCTTTGCCGCCGTCTGTGGGAAGGGGCCCGCGCGCGGCTGGATGGATGTCATCGGCAAATGGGGACAGGTCTGTGACGATTTGCCCCCCGCCTTTGGGAGTACAATGACCGCATCCCACACAGGAGATTTGCCCATGACCATCACCCTCGACGGTTCATCCCTCACCATCGAAAAAGTCGTTGCCATCGCCCGCTTCAATGAGAAGGTGGAACTGGCTCCCGAAGCCCTGGAGCGCATCAAGGTCTGCCGCGCCATGCTCGAAGAGAAACTGGCCGCCAAAGAGATCATGTACGGCACCAACACGGGGATCGGCGAGTTTTCCGAGAAGATCCTCAACGACGACCAGGTCAAGGAATTCCAGAAGTATCTTATTTACAATCACGCCGCTGGCATCGGCGAGCCTGCGCCCATCGAGCACGTGCGCGCGGCGCTGGCGGGGCGCATCAACGTCCACGCCCACGGCAACTCGGGCTGCCGCCCCGAGATCACGCTCACGCTGGTCGAGATGCTCAACAAGGGCGTCACCCCTGTCGTCTGTCGGAAAGGCTCGGTCGGCGCGAGCGGCGACCTGGCTCCCATGGCCCAGGCCGCCCTGCTGCTGATGGGCGAAGGCGAAGCCTTCTTCAACGGCGAGCGCCTCCCAGGCGCGGAGGCCATGAAGCGGGCGGGCATCCCCGTCCCGGGCTTGCAGGCGCGCGACGGGCTGGCCGCCATCAACGGCTCCAACCTGCTGACCGCCATCTCGGCCCTCAATATCTACGACATGGAGCGCTTCCTCAGGCAGGCCGAGATCGCCGCAGCCATGTCCATCGAGGCGCTGCTCGGCAACATGAAGCCCTACAACACCAAACTGCACGAACTGCGCGGATTCGGCGGCTCGGTCAGGTCGGCGCAGAACATCATGAAGATGATCGATGGCTCGGACCTGACCACGGGCAAGATGAAGACCAAGGTGCAGGACGCCTACTCGATGCGCTCCACCCCGCAGGTCATCGGCGCGGCGCGCGACGCCATCGCCTATGCCCGCTCGCAGGTCGAGATCGAGCTGAACGGCGTGGGCGATAACCCCATCTTCGTTCCTGAACTGAAGCTGACCCTGACAGGCGCCAACTTCCAGGGCACGCCCGTGGCCCTGCCCATGGACATGGCGGGCGCCGCCGTCACGATGGTGTGTGTGCTGGCCGAACGCCGCCTGAACCGTCTCACCAACCCCGCGCTCTCGCAGGGCCTGCCCGACTTCCTCGCGCATGAGCCTGGCTTCTACTCTGGCCTGATGCTCAGCCAGTACACCGCCGACCATCTGATCGTCGAGCAGCGCATCCTCTCGACCCCCGCCAGCATCCAGTCGATCCCCGCCGCCGCCGACCAGGAGGACTTCGTCTCGATGGGCATGAACACCGCCCTCAAGAACACCCAGATCCTCGACAACGCCTACGGGGTACTTGGCATCGAATTCATGGCCGCCGCCCAGGCGCTCGACTTCCGCGAGTTTCAGCCAGGCAGGGGCACGCAGGCCGCGCGCGAGACCATCCGCAAACACGTCCAGCACCTCGAAGTCGACCGCCCGCTCTATCCCGATCACAACACCATGCAGGCCTTGGTCAAATCGGGCGAGATCTTGGAAGCGGTCGAGAAAGTGGTCGGAAAGTTGAATTAAAGAAGAACACGGTGTGGACTTAATGGGTCCACACCGTGTTGTACTCACGAAATTAAATGGCAAGCGCCAGGGTGAGGGGGGCACCCTAGCGCTTGCCGATGTGAATAATACTATACGGGTCTTTATCTGGCAAGGGTTTCGAGAAAATTGAACCTTAAAAAATTGTGGTGCCCCGGATAGGAATCGAACCTATATCTAAGCCTTAGGAGTGCCTTGTTCTGTCCATTGAACTACCAGGGCGCAGGAGAGATTATATCAAATTTCAAGCGCCGTCATCTTTGGGCGGGGCGGTCTGTCCATAGTCCAGCACCTGGCGGACCTGTGTGGCGCCTTCGGGCGGGCCGACGATGCCCTTGTCTTCGAGTTTGTCCACCAGACGGGCGGAACGCGTGTAGCCGATGCGCAGGCGTCTTTGCAGCATGGACACCGAGGCGCGTCCCTCGCGGCGCACGATGTCGATGGCCTCGTCGAGCAGCGGGTCCTCGTCCGATTTCTCCACCTCGTCCCAGAGCGGCTGCTGTTTGAGCGGCACGCCCGTGGGGATGGCGTCAGTGGGCAGGTCGCCTGCCACAGCGTAGGAACTGCCGCCCGCCGCCTGGTTGTGCCAGAACTCGACCAGTTTCTGAATCTCGTGGTCCGAGACGAACACGCCCTGCAGGCGCGCCGCCGAGGGGGCATCGGGGGCCTGGTAGAGCATGTCGCCGCGGCCGAGCAGGCGCTCCGCGCCGGGCTGGTCGAGAATGACGCGGCTGTCGGTGTTGGAGGCCACGGCGAAGGCCACGCGCGCAGGGAAGTTGGCCTTGATCAGGCCCGTCACCACGTCCACCGAGGGGCGCTGGGTGGCGAGGATCATGTGGATGCCCGTGGCGCGCGCCAGTTGGGCCAGGCGCGTGATGGTCTTCTCGGTCTCGTCGGGGGCGATCATCATCAGGTCGGCCAGTTCGTCGATGATGATGACCAGGTTGGGCAGTTTCTTGGCGTTCTGTACTTTCATGCGCGCGTTGTAGTCGGCGATGTTGCGCGCGCCGACCTTGGCGAATTCGTGGTAGCGCTTGTCCATCTCGCGCGTCATCCATTGCAGCGCGCCGATCACGCGGTCCATTTCGACGACCACGGGGCCCAGCAGGTGCGGGATGCCGTTGTAGCCGGTCAACTCCACGCGCTTGGGGTCCACCAGGACGATGCGCAGGTCGTCGGGCGTGTTGTACATCAGGAAGCAGGTGATGATGGCGTTGACGCACACCGACTTGCCCGAACCCGTGGTGCCCGCGATGAGCAGGTGCGGCATGTTCTCGAGGTTGGCCAGGATGGGATGTCCCGCCACGTCCTGCCCGAGCGCAAAGCTGAGCGCCTTGCGGTTGCGTTGGAAGGTCTCGCTCTCGACCACGTCCCGCAGGGAGACCAACGCCATCTCGTCGTTGGGGACCTCGATGCCGACGTAACTGTGGCCCGGGACGGGCGCCTGGATGCGGATGCGCGGCGCGGCCAACGCCAGGGCCAGGTCATCGGAGAGCGAGGCGATCTTGCTGACGCGCACGCGCGTGCGCACGCCGCCGCGGCTTTCGAGGAAGAGCGGCTCAACGCCGAACTGGGTGATGGTGGGCCCGCGGTTGATGGAGACTACCTGGGCGGGCGCGCCGAAGGAGGCCAGCGTCGACTCGATCAGGCGCGCGCGCTGCTGGATGAAGTCTTCGTTGATGGCGGGGGCGTTGCCGGCATCGAGGATGTCGCGCGGCTGGGGCAGCGTCCACTGGATGGCGTGGCTGACGGTGGTGGTGACGGCGGGCGCGGCGGCGGCAGGCGTCGAGTCTGCGTTGGCGGGCGGGGCAGCGTTGGCGGCCAAGGGCGTGTACCCGTTCTCGGTCACGGAACCAGGCGCGGGCGTGGAAGCGGTCCGCTTGAAGAGTTGGTCGCGGGCGCGGGCCAGGATCGGTCCCAGCCAGCGGAATAGGTCCTGCACCGGGCGGTCGAGCGTCATCGAGATGCCGAGGATCAGCCAGGCCAGCAGGGTCACGTATCCGCCTGCTGCGCCCAGCCCACCCCACAGGATGCGCTGGAACAACCCGCCAATTGCGCCGCCGCCGATGCCTGTGAGGGCCACGGCCTTGGCGGTTTCGGCGTCGGCCACGAAGGTGTGCAGGAAGGTCAACAGCCACAGGTAGAGCAGTACGCCGCCAATGGAGCGTTCGAGCGATAGCGGCGGGATGCGCTCGATCTTGCGGAAGACCAGCCACAGGCCAAAGACCAGCAGGCCGAAGGGCAGGAGGTAGATGCCCCAGCCGAAGACCTGCGCCAGGAAGGAAATGGCGCCGCCGATCAGGATGCTGCGCTTGGCCGAGACCAGCCCGAGCAGGATCAACGCGCCGACCGCTGCCAGGACGATGCCGATCACGTCGAGGCGGCGTTCGGGCGAGAGCTGGTCCCATAATGAGACGGCGGGCGGCGGCGGGGGCGGCGGTTCCTGGGGATGCCCGCCCCTGGCGCGCGCGCCAGACTTGGGCGCAACGGTCTTACCCTGGGGTTTGCTCGTCTTTTTGGGGGGCGTGGTCGGTTTGTTGATGGGCATGGGGGGATTTGGGAAGCAATGAGTGGAACGCTCGCAAACAAAAAACATTATAGCACAAATGGTCTGATTGTCTTTAAGGTACAATAGCGTCACTCTTTGGAAGGAAAGAAACCACTTTGTTTGAGATCCTGTTCCTCGGCACATCTGCATCGGCGCCTTCGGCCAAACGCGGGCTTTCGGCCCAGATCGTGTCTCATAACGAATATCGCTTTTTGGTCGATTGCGGAGAAGGCACCCAGCGGCAGATCCTGCAATCGGGCATCGGCTTCAAGCGTCTGACGCGCATCCTGCTCACCCACGGCCATCTCGACCACATCCTCGGGCTGGGCGGGCTGATGTCCACCTTCCTGCGTTGGGAGGCCATCGACGAACTGGATATCTTCGGCGGGCGTTCCACGCTCGACCGCGTCCACGACCTGCTGTACAGCGTGGTGCTGCGCGGCAACCAGCCGCCCATGCCGCTGACCCTGCGCGAGCTCAAATCGGGGACTTTCTTCGAGACCGAGGATTTCAGCGTGTCGGCTTTTTCGGTGACGCATCGCGGTCCCGACTGCCTGGGCTACCTGTTCGAGGAGAAATCGCGCCGCCCCTTCCTGGCTGAAAAAGCCGACGCCCTGGGCGTGCCTTTTGGACCCGAGCGGCGCGACCTGGTCGAAGGCCGCAGCGTGACCCTGCCAGACGGGCGGACCATCCGCCCCGAGGAGGTGCTGGGTCCATTGCAGCGCGGGACCAAATTCGTGGTGGTGGGCGACACGGGCCGCACCGACGACCTGCTCGAGGTCTGCCGCGACGCCGACGGGCTGGTGATCGAATCGACCTATCTCGACGCCGAAGCCGATATGGCGCGGCAGTTTTCGCATCTGACCGCGCGCCAGGCGGCGGAACTGGCTGTAAAAGCGGGGGTTAAGAAGTTGATCCTGACGCATATCTCCCGCCGCTATCGGGAAAAGGACGTGCTGGCCGAGGCCCAGTCCGTTTTCCCGGGCGCGGTGGTGGCGCGGGATTTCGATACGTTCCAAATCAAACGCGAAGGATAATTTAGACATGGACGCGATGAGACAATACACGCTGGGAGTGCTCACTTCCGGTGGCGATGCCCCCGGCATGAATTCCTGCATCCGTTCGGTGGTTCGCACCGCCGCAACGCACAACGTGCGCGTGATCGGTATCAGCAACGGCTACGAAGGCCTGATCAACGGCGAGTTCCGCGTGCTGGGACCGCGCGACGTGGGCGGCATCTTGCAGCGCGGCGGCACGATCCTGCAAACCCGCCGCAGCGAACGCTTCAAAGACCCGCGTGGACAGCGCGAGGCCATCCGCCACATCAACGAAGCGGGCATGGACGGCCTGGTGGTCATCGGCGGCGAAGGCTCGTTGAACGGCGCGCATGCCCTGGCTAAACAGGGCATCAACGTGGTGGGTATCCCTGCCAGCATCGACAACGATGTGTGGGGCAGTAACATGGCCATCGGCGTGGACACCGCCATGAATACCATCATGGAAGCGGTGGACAAACTGCGCGACACGGCCTCCTCACACGGGCGCGCCTTCCTGGTCGAGACGATGGGCCGCGGTTCGGGCTACCTGGCCGTGATGGCGGGCATCGTGTGCGGCGCGGAGATGGTGCTGGTGCCCGAAGTGCCCGTCACCTTGCAGGACGTGGCCGACACCATCGAGGATGCCTACCGGCGCGGCAAGACGCACGCCATCATCATCATTGCCGAGGGCGCCAACTTCCGCACCACCGACCTGGCCAAAGCCATCGACGAGATCGACATCGGCTTCAAGACACGCGTGACGATCCTGGGCCACATCCAGCGCGGCGGATCGCCGACCGCCTTCGACCGTCTGCTGGCGGCGCGCATGGGCGTGAAGGCGGTCGAGGCCCTGCTCGAAGGCAAGGTGGACGTGATGACGGGCCTGCAAGGCCGCGGCATCGAGCTGGTGCCGTTGGAGGAAGTCGTCACCAACAAGCAGCAGGCCAACGAGGATTTTTACAGGATGGCGAGGGTGCTGGCGAGGTGAAAAGCAGTAAGTGGTGATTGGGAAGCAAAAAGCGGTCATGTCCAGGTGGACTGACCGCTTTTCATTTCGACCGATATGCCGATTACCAGTATCCGAATCTTAAATCCAATTTGGTTCTTCGTAGGTTCCAAACACTTCCTTCATCACACCGATGATCTCGCCCAGGGTGGCGTAGGCGTGGACGGCGTCCATGAGGTAGGGCATGGTATTTTCCGTGCCCTGGCAGGCCACGCGCAGACGGTCGAGGGTCTGGCCGACGCGGCCGTTGTCGCGCGTCTTGCGGACCTCGCTCAGGCGCGCTGACTGGCGTTCGTAGCCCTGCGGGTCCATTTCGAGGATGGGGATGGTCAGCGGTTTCTTCTCGGCGTAGGCGTTGACTCCGACGATGCGGCGCAGGCCTGCGTCGATCTCGCGCTGATAGCGGTAGGCCGCATCGGA
>CALLJA010000404.1 GCA_938008865.1 uncultured Anaerolineales bacterium | reverse complement strand
ATGCTGGAAATGACCTGGCCTTCGACGGTAACGCTGGCTTTGGATACTCGTTGGAGGATGGCGCGCATAAAACGATATTCGATATTCGTTGGTCGATATTGGATATTCGGTCTTGCCGAATATCCAATATCGTTTTTCAAATTTCGATCAGGGAAGTTGAATGGCCTCGCGAACCTCTTCCATCGTCTTTTCGGCGATGGCGCGGGCGCGTTTGGCGCCGTCTTCGAGCACGTCCCTAACGTACTGTGGCTTGGCATCCAACTCGGCGCGTTTGGCGCGGAAGGGTTCGAGGCCCTTGTTCATGTTGGCAGCCAGGCGCTTCTTGCAGTCCACACAGCCGAGGGCAGCGGTGCGGCAGTCTGCATTGATCTGGGCCACTTCCTCTTCAGTGGAGAAAATCTTGTGCATCGAGAAGACGTTGCACACGTCGGGGTTGCCCGGGTCGTTACGGCGCAGGCGTTGCGGGTCGGTGACCATCTGCATGACGCGCTTGCCCGTCTCTTCGGGGGTGGACGCGATCTCGATGTGGTTGTTGAGGCTCTTACCCATCTTCTCCTTGCCGTCGATGCCGAGCACCTTGAGGATCTTGGTGTTCTTCATCTGCGGCTCGATCAGCACCTGCTTGCCGTAGCGATAGTTGAACGAGCGCACGATCTCGCGCGCGAACTCGATGTGCGGCGCCTGGTCGATGCCGACGGGCACCACGTCCGTTTTGTAGAGGACGATGTCGGCGGTCATCAGCACGGGATAGCCAACCAGCCCGTAGTTGATGTTATCGGGCTGCTGGCGCACCTTTTCCTTGAAGGTCGGGAGGTCGGTCAGCTTGCCGAGCGGGGTGACCATCGAGAGCAGGGTGTGGAGTTCCATCACCTGCGGCACGTGCGACTGAATGAACACGGTCGACTCCTCGGGGCGGATGCCCGCCGCGAGCCAGTCGAGCGCCATTTCGTAGGTATTCTGCTTGAGGTTGAGGGTGTCCTCCACCGTGGTCAACGCGTGGATGTCCACGATGCAGTACACGCACTCGTACTCATCCTGCAAGGCGACATAGTTCTGGATGGCGCCCAGGTAATTGCCGAGATGCTGACGACCCGTGGGGCGGGCGCCTGAAAAAACACGTCCTTTTTTTGACATTGATCCTGTCTCCGTTATGGTTGCTTCGGTCTACCCTTCGACCATCTTGCGCACCAGCCCAAGCACCTCCCCAGGCTCAGCGTGACGTTTCGTCTCCATCTTCGAGTACAACAATTGCCCGTTGACAGTCACCTCGAAGCGGCCCCCTTCCGAGGGAACCAGCACGATCTTCTCGATGCTGTGTTCGTACTCCTTAAGCAACTGGTCGGCCAGGCTCACGGCCCGGCTGGTGTAATGTCAGACCGCGCAGTAGACAATCTCGATGGTCAGCATGGGTGAAGGTTCCTTTTCCGTGCCATGGCGGGATTGCTTCGGGCGAAAAGCATCGCCCTCGCAATGACGAGAGAAATTGTTAGAAAATTATAACATGCCGCCCCGCAGGCTTGCCTTTGACCCGCTTGAAGGCTATAATGCCCAGCGTTGCAACCGTACAGAAGGAGAAAGTCAGTATGCCTGTTTATACCTACCGCTGTGAGAATTGTGGCGTCCAGTTCGAGCGCCAGCAGTCCTTTCAGGATGCCCCGCTCAAGACCTGCCCCGAGTGCCGCAAGAAAGCGCTCAAGAAGGTGATCACCCCCACCAAGATCATCTTCAAGGGTTCGGGCTTCTATGCCAACGACCACAAATCGCCCTCGGGCAGCGTCTCGCGCACCGGCAAGAGCGAGAGCAAGAAAGACACCCCCGCAAGCGACTCGGCGGAATAAGCGCAATCGCAAAAAAGGACACCGCAGGTTTTCGGCCTGCGGTGTTTTTTATTTCGGGTCGGGTGCGTCCATGTATAGGTCGATCAACTCGTCGTAACGACCCAGGTTGAACAGGAGGATCTCGTTCAAGCGACCCGAGGCGAACAGATCACCGTGGATGACCAGGGACAACCTCTCGTAGTATAAGTTCAGATGCGGCTCAGCGATGCGGTTCTCTGTGAAGCCGCTCGCGATGGTCTCCGCATAGCCGAGCGGCATGGCGCGCTCGTAATGTCCCACGCGGGCGGGACCGATCACCGGCAGGCGGGCGCGCAGCGGGTCGGCCAGGG
>CALLJA010000403.1 GCA_938008865.1 uncultured Anaerolineales bacterium | reverse complement strand
GCGTTCATGCGGCGCAGTTCGACGCGGTCCACGCCGACCGTGTCGGCCAGCATGTCCATCATCGACTCGACCGCGAAGGCCGACTGGGTGACGCCAAAGCCGCGGAACGCGCCCGCGGGCGGGTTGTTGGTATACATGGCGTAGCAATCGGCGCGGACGTGCTCGATGTCGTACGGGCCTGCCGAGTGCGTGGTGGCGCGGGTCATGACCTTCTCGCCGAGCGAGGCATACGCGCCCGTGTCGCCGTAGAGTTCGGTCTCCATCGCCACGATGCGGCCGTCCTTCTTTGCGCCGAGTTTGACGCGGATCTGCGTGGCATGACGCTTGGGATGCACAAGCAGGCTCTCGTGACGGTCGAACAGCAGCTTGACGGGCCGCTGCGTGACGTTCGCCAGCATGGCGACGTGGATCTGGCCCATCACGTCTTCCTTACCGCCGAAGCCGCCGCCCATCAACTGGCCGACGATGCGCACGCGCTCCTCGGGCCAGCCCATCACGCGCGCCACCTGGGTGCGGTCCTGATAGGGGATCTGCGAGCCGACGTAAATTTCCATGCGGCCATCGGGCAGCGGCACGCCGATCGAGCACTCGGGCTCGATGAAGGCGTGGTCGGTGGTGGGCGTGTGGAAGGTGTGTTCGAGGATCACATCCGCCGAGGCGAAGCCAGCGTCCATGTCACCCTTGCGAACCTTGATATGCTTGAGCAGGTTGCCGTTGGCGTGGATCTGCGGGACGTCTGCCTGCCGCGCCTGGACGGGATTCGTGATCACGGGCTGGAGGTCGTACTCGGCCTCGATCAGGGCTGCGGCCTGTTCAGCGATATCCTGAGTCTCCGCCGCGACGATGGCGACCGCGTCGCCCACATAGCGGACGCGCTCGTCGATGCCGACCATTACAGGCCAGTCGAAGATGACCAGCCCGTGATTCTTTTCGGCGGGGATGTCTTCAGCAGTGAGGACGGCGGCCACCCCAGGCAGCGCTTTCGCTTTGGAAATATCCAGCTTCTTCAGGAAGCCGTGCGGGATCATGGCACGTTTGGCCTTGGCATACAACATGCCGTCGAACTTCAGGTCATCGGTGTAGATGGCCTCGCCCGTGACCTTCTCGACCGCCTCGGGTCGAAGATGCGAATGGCCGACGGTTTTATGCTCGTGGATCGAGTCGGGGATGTGGGTCGGCTTCTGGACGGGTTCCCCCGTACGCAAGGCCTGAGCCGCGGCGAGGATGGCATTCTCGATGGACGGGTAGCCCGCACAGCGACAGAGCGTGTCCTTGAGCGCAAAGCGGATGTCTGCACTGTCGGGGTCGGGATTGCGTTTGAGCAGCGCATACGCGGTCAGGATCTGGCCAGGGATGCAGAATCCGCACTGGACGGCGCCATGCTCCACAAAAGCTTCCTGCAGCGGATGCAGCTTCATCTCTTCGTGGACGCGCTGTGCCAGTCCTTCGATGGTGACGATGGTCTTGCCGTGCGCGCGCTCGGCAGGATAGACACAGGACATCATTGGCTGTCCATCCACGAGGACGGTGCATGCGCCGCACTCGGCTTCTTCACAGCCGATCTTGGTGCCCGTCAGGCGCAGCCGCTCGCGCAGCAGGGTGGAGAGGGTCTCGCCTGGGATGGCGTCGAGGGTATGGGAGATGCCGTTAACGGTAAGGTTAATTTGATTGTTCATAAGGTTTCCTCTTGATTTTGAACCACGGAGATTTTCATTCATCTTTACTTGCCCAAAAATCAATTTTGGCTTCAGGGAAATTGTTTTTTAACAAATTCATGGCAGTTTCCCAACGGTCTCCCCACATCTTGTGAAAAGCATATGTTTTCCCTTCAAAATAGATCAAGTCCTCGTCTTCACAGTACCAACGAGGGTAATCAACAGTTTTTCCTTCTGCTTCTCGCTGATGGGTAACAATATGAATAAAGTCATCCGAATTCTGTTTTCCATCTGCTTGCAAAAACAAGTTGCCTCTCCAATA
>CALLJA010000402.1 GCA_938008865.1 uncultured Anaerolineales bacterium | reverse complement strand
TCCAACGCGGCGCTGACGGCCTCCAGCACTTCAGCCACATCTGCCTTCAAAGGCAATTTGATGCCCGTACCCAGCACGCCGTCGAGCAGCACATGCGCCGTATCGAGCGAGGCATACAGAGAAGCGAACTCCTTATCCTTGGCGGCCTCGACCACCTCGCCGCCCATTTCGAGGAATTGCTCGACCAGCTCGTCGCCCTTGGCCTTGCGCTTGATCAGGTAGGCGCGCGCGGTCCAGCCATCGGCGGCCAGGTGGGTCAGCGCCACCAGGGTGTCACCGCCATTGTTGCCAGGCCCGACCAGGCCGAGGATCTCGACGTCTTCCTCTTCCTCAAAGAAATACGGCAGGTCGGCCACCGCATAAGCCAGTTCGCGGCCCGCGTTTTCCATCATGTCTTCGTAGGACAGGCCATTGGCGTCGGCTTCCTTTTCGATCTCGCGCATCTGCGCGACAGATACCAGTTTCATGGGAGTTCCTCCAATTTTTGGCGGGAGTCCAAAGCCTCCAGGCTTCGGCATCCTTTACGGATGCAGGGATTGTACACAAGAATGATAAAAGTTTTATATGCGTTTTGAAGTATGGCATAATACCTCAAAGCCTGTCCCTCCCCCAGAAAGAGGTGTTCGCATGAGCCCCGCCCGCATGTCCAAACTCGAATCAGGGGTCCGAACCGTATTGGCCTTCAACGAGGCCTTCAACCGTCACGACGTGGCGGGGATGATGCAATGGATGAGCGACGACTGCATCTTTGAGAATACAACTCCCGCCCCCGATGGGACGACCTACTCGGGAAAGGAAGCCGTGACCCAGTTCTGGCAGGATTTCTTCCGCGAGTCGCCGCAGGCCCACATCGAGATCGAGGAGGTCTTCGGGCTGGGATTCCACTGCGTCATGCGCTGGACCTATTCCTGGGTGGATTCAACAGGCGCACAGGGGCACGTCCGCGGAGTGGATATCTTCAAGTTCAAGGATGGGCTGATCTGTGAGAAGTTGTCATATGTGAAGGGGTGATACGGCACATGAACATCGATGCGCATTGATGCTGAAATCAAATTCTCCATCGAGGGTTAAACCTTAACGATTCTCGACCCGATTGAATCTTAAGGAATGGAAATCTTGACAAATGCTCAAAATGGTCTATGCTTGTGCAGTACAAGCGCAGGCTTGGATGAACCAACGCCGAAAGGAGAGAGTTGCCACTCGCCAAATAGGATTCCTCATTGCAGGAGCAAGTCGTTCTTTCCAACATCAACAACTTTTCGGAGGAGAAAATGTCCAAATTGTTTAAACTGGCCAGCCTCGTCGCCGTGGCAGCCATGATCCTGAGTGCATGCGGCGGGAATACGCCGAAAGCCGATAATCTGCTGGATGACATCAAACAGCGCGGGTACATCCTGGTTTCCACCGACGTCAATTACGAACCGCAGTCCTTCCTGAATACCGAAGGCAAGCGTCCCGCCGACAGCAAATGTCCCGTCGACGCGTTGACCACCGCCGAGGTGCAGGGCTTCGATATCGACGTGGCCAAGGCCATTGGGGCTGGGCTCGGCGTCGAGACCTGCTTCGCCACCCCTTCCTGGGACGCGATCACCGCTGGGAATTGGGCCAATAAATGGGACGTCAGCGTCGGCTCGATGACCATCAACGTCGCCCGCCAGAAAGTGCTGGATTTCAGCACCCCGTACTATTACTCGCCCGCGGTCGTGGCCGTCAAAGCCGACTCTGGCTTCACCTCGATCGATGAACTGGCTGGCAAGGCGCTCTGCGCAGGCACCGCCACCACCTACGATTACTGGCTCAATAACGACATGGCTGGCCTCGGCCTGCCCGACTCGTCCATCTACTCGAAGGTCCCCGATGGCGTGACCGTCGTCACCCTGGAAACCGACCAGGAATGCGCCCAGGCGCTGCAGTCAGGCCGTGAGGACTTCGTCGGCTACGTCACCTCCGCCACCGTGGTGGACGCCAATATTGCCGCGGGCATGTCAGTGATGAAACTCGGAGACGCCGTCTACTCTGAGGAACTGGCAGCCGCTTTCGACAAGGCCTCCAGCCTGCCGACCGCCAGCCTGATCGAGGCTGTCAATGCCATCATCACCAAGATGCACGAGGATGGCACGCTGACCGCCATTTCGACCCAGTGGTTCGGCATGGACCTGACCCAGAACCCCAACAAGTAAATTTTACGCGAATCGAAAGGGAAGCGGCATTTGCCGCTTCCCTTTGTTTACAAATCATCTTGGGAAAGGACATTTCCCCATGAGCGTTATTACACAGAAGCCGCAGTCAGAACTGATCTACGAAGCCCAACTGCGCAAGGACCGTATCTTCCGCCTGCATGTTGGCATAACCTGGCTTGTTCTGCTACTGATCATCGTATTTCTCTTCAGCGGACAGAATTTTCTCGGCATCAAGACCATTTCGCTGGACAATATATTCATTGCAGAGAACCTGGCTTTTATCGCGGGTGGGTTGGGTGAAACAATCCGCATTTCAGTCCTGTCCATCATCCTGGCCATGATCCTGGCCCTGCTGGTTGCCCTGGGGCGGCTCTCCACCTTCCCGCCCTTTTACGCATTGAGCACATTCTATGTCTCGCTCATTCGCGGCACCCCGCTCTACCTGCAAATATTCTTCTTCTTCCTGGCGCTGCCCCAGATCATACCCTGGTGGGCAAAGGTCCCTGGCATTTGGGCGGGCGTGCTGGCGCTGGGACTGAACTATGGCGCGTACATGAGCGAGACCTTCCGCGCGGGCATCGCCTCGGTCAGCAAGGGACAGCGCGAGGCCGCCCTGGCCCTCGGCATGACGCCCAGCCAGACCATGCGGCGTATCGTCATCCCACAGGCGCTGCGTTTTGCCATCCCGCCCATGGGCAACGACTTCATTGCCATGACCAAAGACTCGGCCCTGGTCTCGGCCACGGGCTTCGTCCACGAGTTGATGTGGCGCGCCACCAAGGTCGGGCGGGCGCAGTTCAACAACCTGGAGGCGCTCATCGTCGCCGCCGTGTTCTACTGGGGCCTGACCCTCATCCTGACCTATTTCCAGAGCCGCATCGAGTCCCGCATGGCGAAGGGAGACCGCTGACATGGCCCCTATCGTCAAAGTCTCGAACCTCGATAAATACTTCGGCCGCCTGCACGTCTTGAAGGATGTTTCGCTCGAGGTCCAGCCGCGCGAGGTGGTTTGCATCATCGGGCGCAGCGGTTCGGGCAAGAGCACTTTCCTGCGCTGCATCAACTTCCTCGAAGAACCTTCCCACGGCACCATCGAAGTGGACGGCCTGGTGGTGGCGGGCGGGGAAAAGGGCAAGGAACACCGCCAGTTGATTCATGATGTCCGCCTCAAGACGGGCATGGTCTTCCAGCACTTCAACCTGTTTCCGCACATGAGCGTGCTCGAGAAC
>CALLJA010000401.1 GCA_938008865.1 uncultured Anaerolineales bacterium | reverse complement strand
GCAATGTTCTGCCTGGCTACAAAGATCTCAACCAGATTGGTCTGCTGTTGGGCCGTATTCTGGGCAGGCAACATCCGCAATACAACGAACAACCCCAAACCCAAGCCAATCACCAGAATCAGAATCACGAATATCCATACTCGCGCTCTACGCATAGAAAATCTCCTCTCTTTGCCGCCTTCTGCAAAGCATTTTCATTTATATCATCGGTATTATACAGGAAAAATGGCAAATTCATGTCGGTAAAAAAGTAGGACTCTGCTGCCAGAGTCCTACTTTTTTGAAAGGTTTGGTACCGATTAGACGGTGCCGAGGCTGGAGTTGATCTTGCTGAACACGTTGCCGATGATCGGGCCGAGGATCATCAGGGCCGCAATGACAACGATGGCGACCAGAACGAGAATCAACGCGTACTCGACGAGACCCTGGCCTTTTTCCTTGGGAGCAAACAACATGGGAATTTACCTCCGGTGAGATGATGTAAGAGAACGGTTCTCTTAATGGGTATTATAAACAAGTGGCACGAGATTTCAAGGACAGTAAAATTAAATTTCTTACAATTAAGTTAGAAAATAACGATTTCAACGCAATTGCAACGAAAAACATCCCCCAGATGGGGGAAAACAAAAAAAGCCCCGTCTTTCGACGGGACTTTTCTTCTTACAACGGTCTTCGGACTAGACGGTGCCGAGGCTGGAGTTGATCTTGCTGAACACGTTGCCGATGATCGGGCCGAGGATCATGAGGGCCGCGATAACAACGATGGCAACCAAAACAAGAATCAGCGCGTACTCAACCAAGCCCTGGCCTTTTTCCTTGGGGGCGAATAACATGGCGTTTTTTCTCCTTTCGTTTGAATTCTCTGGGAGGCCGTCCGCAGAGTTATTCTTATTATATACAGGGCCGAAAATAAGGCAAGAAATTTCGGGCTGTAAAACTATCAAATATGTTAGTCTAACAAAAATGCAAGTTACCCGTTTACGGGTACACTGAACATCACACGCGTCCCTTTACCCGCCGAACTGTCTATATCGAAACTGCCGCCGAGCATCTCAGATCGTTCGCGAATCAGTTTCAGGCCGAGGCTGGGGCCTTCCTGCAGAGAGCCGGTGTCGAAGCCTTTACCGTTGTCATCCACGCTGACGCGCAGGGCCTCGTTGCCCATATCCATCTGGACCTTGAGTTGGCTGGCCTGGCTGTGGCGGGCAGCGTTACCCAACAATTCTTGGATGGCGCGAAATACCATGACTTCAATGTAAGGTTCGAGGCGACGCTCATTGCCCGTCACTTGCAGGTTCACATCCAGGGAGGTTTGTTCCTTGAAGGCATCCACATATTTGCGGACGGTGGGGACCAGCCCCAAGTCGTCGAGCATCATGGGACGCAACTCGAAGATGAAATTGCGCACTTTCTGGAAGGTCCCCATGGCGGCCATTTTGAGGCTGCCCAGTTCCTCCTTAGCTTGTGCGGGGTCGGCATCCAACAAACGCATGGCAATCTCGGTCTGAAGGATGAAGTTGGACAGCGCCTGGGCGGGGCCGTCGTGCATCTGGCGCGAGAGGCGCTGGCGCTCGGCCTCCTGGGCCTTGACGATCATCTCGATACCTTCGATGGGGCTTTTTCCACCCGAAGCAGCTGCAGACGAGGCCGCGGGGCCAGCCTGCCCGGCATATTCCAAGGCGGACTTGTATTTTCCGAGGTGCAGTTTGTCGTTTTGGAGTTTATCGAGCTGGCCGCGCATGACGAATAGACGCTGCTGCGCGTCTAGAGCAGAGTCGTAGGCCATGCGAAGTTCCTCCGCCGAGATCTGCCCGGTTTGCTTTTGGACCTGCTGCAAATGGGCGGTGATGGCGGCATTGCGCTGGGTGAGTTTGGTCAATTCACCCTGGCTCTGTTCGATCATGAGAGTCACCTCGCGCAGGGCGCGCTGAGTCTCTTCTAATTCGGTCTGTAGATTGAACCCGCCCTGCGGGGCGGTTCCCTCAAGTTCGTCCTGAGTCATGAACCTTGCTCCTCGGATCCAAATTTCGCATCTTTCAGGGTGACCCAACCGCGCTTCAAGGCGTAAACCACGGCCTGGGTGCGATCTTCCACGCCGAATTTGCGCAGGATCGCCGTCACGTGATTTTTGACCGTCTGGTGGCTAATACCCAGCAGGCCGGCAATTTCCTTGTTGCTGAGGCCGCGCACCACGCAGGCAAGCACTTCCATCTCGCGCTCAGACAATGGATGGAAGGGACTGCCGGGTTCGCTGTAGGAACGGCGCGCACCCTCCATTTGGTCTTCGACCCACTGCTCCAACTCGCGGCGATTGAAAACCTTTTCACCAATGACGTATTTCCCCTCAGCCACCTCGCGGATGATACGCGGCAGGCTCTGAGGCTGGAGGTCCTTGGAACAATAAGCCGCAGCGCCCGCCAGAACGGCATGGATGGCCTGCTCGACATCGTCGTAGCCCGTCATGAGGAACACGCGGGTGGGAAGTTTTTCCTGGGTGACCTGGTGTGTGATCTGCTGGCCGTTCATGCCCGGCATGTTGACGTCCAAGACAGCCACGTTGGGCCGCAGGGAGCGGATCAAGCCGAGGCCATCTTCGCCGTTGGCAGCCTGGGCCACCACGTTCATATCGGGTTCAAGCGACAGGGCATCCACCACGCCCTGGCGGAACAGTGGATGGTCGTCAACAACGATTAGTGTAATCTGTTTCATTTGTCCCGTCCGAGTCGGATTGGTCTGAACAGGCGTTATTTTAACCCATTAAGGTGACTTCCAACGATAAATTGTCATATTAATGCCATCGATCTCGCGCGCAATGGCGCCGTCGGCGGCAAAAACAATCGGACGGCCCACGGTCATCTGCGGGTACAGGTCGGGGAAAGCGATCAGGTAATCGGCTCCCTGGGAATCAAGGTAGGCGGCCAGGCGGTCTTCATCACGGATGAAGGGAATAACCTCGGGCGAGATCAAACCCGCCAAGTCAATCAGAGGGTGGTTGTCAAAGTAACCCAGCGCGCCGATATCGTGGACCGCCAGCAAGGCATCGGGCGGCAGATTCGCGGCGGCCCATTTGGCGGCCGCAACCATCTCGCCTTCGATCAGTTCGACGTCCCGCGCGTAGGAGCGCGCGCCGAGGGCAATGAACAAAAGCGTGACCATGGCCAGGCTGAGCCGCCAGGATGTATCGACGATCCAGTGCTGGCGGCCAAAAGTTTTGGATTGGGTGAACTCCACCACGGCCAGCAGGCCCAATAAAAAGAAGACTGGCATGGCAGGCATGATATAGCGTCCGTGCTGATAGACGGGCAGGCGCATTAGATACAAGCCCATGTACCCCAGCGACCAGACCAGCGCCGACAGACTGCCCCAGTCCCATTTACGGATAGAACGCGCCATCCACGCGAGCACACCAGGAATCAACAGGAAGGACGGCCCAACCAGCAACTGGAGGAGCAACTCGTTCAGGCGCGAGAGGATCGGCAGGGATTGCCAGGCGGCGTATTCAGCTTGTTTGGCGTAAAAGGTATTCGGCATAGGCGTGCCGCCGATCAGCAGGTTGAAGAACAGATAGAACACAAACAAAACGCCAAAGCCGATGAAATACTTGACCAGCCCGCCCAGGCGTGAGCGCATATCCTTTTCGGTCAGAAGGGTTGTCAATACGACGGGGCCAATCAGGGTCAGGCCGTCGGGGCGGACCCAGACCGAGAGGCCGGTCAGCAGGCCGAGGGTCAGGTAGCGGCGGGAGCCCGTCATCAGCGCGACCAGGATGACGGCGGCCAGCAATCCGTGCAGCAGGGTCTCCATCCCAGACAGGGCCGCCCAGAGCAGGTGCCATTCGACCGCCATGAAGATTCCCACCCATGGCAGGCGCGGATGGTAGGCGGGCACCAGGCGACGGGCGGCGGCCTCGCTGACAACGGTCAACGCCCAAAGCGTGAGCAGGCCAAGCAGGTAGGTCCAACCATAGGGTGCGAGGCGAATCCAAAAGCCGACAGCCAGCAGCGCCGACCAAAGCGGCGAGGTGGAGCCCGCCGATGGCACGCCCAAGCGGAAGGCCCATTGCCCGTGTTCGGCCAGGTTGCGCGCAAAGGTCAGGTGGATCCACGAGTCGTCGAGCGGAAAGCCGATGCGGTACAGCACGGCGCAAACAGCGAGGTAGATCAAGCCCGCCGCCAGGCTCACACCGCCCAGGATGGCCAGGTCTCGGCGCGGGAGGGGGCTACGGAATATGGAAGATACGCGTGCCATTCACTTCACCTAGGTATTCAAGTTGGTCATACGCTTCGGGATGGTCGTACAGGTCGCGGAGCGGTTTTAGTTTGCCCTGCGCCTCGAACGCAAAGTAGTGGACGCCATACCGCTCCGCTACTGCCAGCAGGGTATCCACATCACCATACGGCTGGACAAAGGCGGGCCGTCCCGTCATCATAAAGTAACCAGGCGGACTGAGCACGATGACAGGCTCGTCGGCTGACGCGCCATGCGCCAGCAGAAATTGTTCGACTGCGGGGTAGGACAACTCGCCCTCCTCCCAACCGCGCTGGACAACGCGCGCCCAGACCACCCAAACCGAGAGGATGATCACGATCTGGATGAGGGCCACGCGGAAGATGACAAAGGCCTGCGGTGTGAAGCGGCCCTTGCTGCGCGCCCAGGCCACAAGTTCGTCCAGGCTGTAGGGAGCCAGCACCCAGAACAACGGCTGGAGCGCGGCCCCCGCATGGAAGAAGCTTCCGCGCGTACCCGCAAACGGGAAGACAAGGGTCATCACGAGAAACAGGATGACCCAGGCCAGCAGGCCGAGTTGCACGCGGCGGTCCCTGCGCTGAAGCCAGATGCCGCCGACAATGAATGGAAAGAGCACCAAATGTCCCTGCGCGGCAATGACGGTCTGGATGTTGTTGGTGAAAGACCACCAACGTACCTTGAGAATCTCCGCCCAGCCGCTGGCCAGCCAGGATTGCAGCGTGAGTTTCGAGGCGGGATAAATAAAGGTCTCCTCGTAGACCGTCAGCCAGAGGGCGCGACTCCCTGCGGGCGACATGGGGGCACCGAAGACGACCAGGTTACGCGCATACCAGGGTCCCATGATCAGGAGGAAGCCCGCAAAGGCAATAGCGCCATATTGGAACAGTTCGCGGAAAGAACGTTTCTCGTCGCGCACACGCCAAAAGATGTAAAGAAAGGTCAATGCCAGCCAGAGCAGGCCGTCGCTGCGGGCCAGGGCCATCAGGCCAGAGAGCAGTCCCAGCCAGAACCACGGGTGCGGACGGTCGGCGAGCAGGAGGTACAGTCCGCCTAGAATCATCAGGATGCCGTAATTGTCAGGGACAGGCAGGAAAGGCAGATGAAAGACAGGGAAAACGGCCAGCAGGCCCGAGGTCCAGGCGAGGGCAGGGTTACGGAAGAATTTGTAGGATAGGGCCATCGTCAGCGACGGGACGAGGGCTGCCAGCAGGATGAAGGTCAGGCGGCCTGCGGCGTAGGTCTGCACGCCCGTCAGCCACATCCCCAGGGCCGAGACGATAGAGGCAAGCGGCAGCCAGTATCCGTGCGAGGGATGTGGGATGCCCGCAGGGTCGTCGAGATAATTCCACAAGTATGGCTCATTGAAGCCCCTGCCCTGCACAAGCTGTAACCCGCCCGAAAAATAATAATCGGCGTCGAGATAGCCAGGGATGGTCTGGAAACTGGCGACAGCGACCTGCACGACCAAGGCCAGCACAAATAGAGTGACGTAGGAAAGTTTTTTCATCGGCGTTCGGGGTTGGTGGCGCGCTCGGTCCAGGTGCGCGGCGGACGAATGGCCCAGCGACGCACCCAATACAGGCCGATCACGGTGACAACAGGCAGGAAGAGAAAGGCCAAGCCGACGCGCAGGTCGGCGGGCAGGAAACCTCCGAGGTACAAGATCCACGGGGCGGCGAAGAAGACCGCCAGCAAGGACCAGGCCAGCCAGTAGCCCGCCTTCCAGCGTTCGCGGACGGTAGCAAAGATCAGGGCGGCGGCGGGGATCAGCACGGCCAGATTCTCCAGCCCGCTGCGCATCCCCATCAACGGGGTCAGGCTGAGGGTCAGGCAGGCAGCCCAATAGAAACGGCGGAAGTCCCCGCTGCGCGCGCGAGCCCACTCGAAGGCCAGGATGAGTACGCTCAGCGCCGTCAGCCCCCAGCCGAGGCGGGACCCAATCTCGGGCCATAACCGCACGAAGATCGCGCCCGGGGTGAGGCCAAAATCGCTGGTCCAGTTGGCGAATACGCCCACCACATACGGGAAGACCCAGCCAGGCTGGATGAGGTAGGCTATGGCCGCCAGCGAAAAGGTCGGGATGATAAAACCTGTCCAAAAACGGGTTCGGCGCTGAGCCAACACGTATAAAAGGACGAGCAGCACAAACGGCCCGCCGACCTCCCAATGCGCAAAGACCACCGCCAGCAGCGCGCCCGCCAGTTCGTCCATGCCTACGCGCAGGGCCAGCAAAATAGACACGTAGACTAAGCCCAGCAGGATGGCGGGCGCACCTTCGAGCAGGGCCAACAGGCCGTACAAACCCAGGCTGGCAAAGAGATAATACAGGGCGGTGAACAGCCGGCGCGGCTGCCAATCGGTGAGGCGCAAGCCAAAGAAGGCCAGCAGGACCAACCCCGCCTCCGAGAGCAACAGGTACAGTCCACGCATCACGCCTGGATTCGCAAAAAAACTGAGCGGCGCGTAGAGCAACGCCAGGTAAAAAGGCAGGTCGAAGTAATAGGGATTCTCCCCCACCCGCACAGAAGCGCCGTAGACCTGGCGCTGGACGTAGGTCGCCACCGCGCCGCTGTACGACTCACCGTTGTCGAATCCGAACGCCACGCGGACATTCTTCCACGGCATAATCACTCCGCCGCCGCCTTCCAAGCGCTGGGCCGCGACCAGATTCGCGCCCACGAGGGCTACCAGCACCGCCGCAACAATCAAGAATCCAAACACCAGGAAACGGATCTCCGCCGCGCTGAGTTTTTTCTCCTCGATAGGTTTCACCCGCCCCCCAATCTCACGCAAAACGAGGGATGGATTTCGAGGTCAAAGGAGAAAATCATGAAAAGGGAATGGCTGCGGGAAATTGGCGCTTGTATTGTGCATTGCATAGCAGGATAATTATAACAAATGGGCTGGTCAGTCTCCGTTTTACGCGCGAAGAGGAGCTAGCATGGACAAACCGCCCAAGGCGGTCGAGGAAGTGCAGTTCGACAGGCGCAAGTTGCCTGCATTAATCGTAGGCATCGTGGGGGGTTGCGGACTGGTCTGTGTGTTGCTGTTTATGGGAATGTACAAACTAGCGATCCTTCCATTCCCACCGTCGGTCACCCCGACTTTAACCGCCTCAAATACCCCGCAGCCAACAACGACATCCGCCCTCAGCCTCAACCCGAGTGCAACCCCAACACACACCCCGCGCCCTACGCAAACAGCGACTCCCATCCCAGCCTGGGTAACAAGCTTTGCAGAACCGATCCTTGCCGCCATCGCAAATACCTCCCCGCATTTTGAGGATGACTTTTCACAAGAGTCGGACGGCTGGAGATTTGCAAAAGAAAATGGTGACCGGTGTTGGATAGAAATAAAAGATGGCACTTTAATAATGACCGTTGAAACAGGGAGGGAAGTTGCCTTTTGTTCTCACCCAGGAATGCGGTTTAACAACTTTGTGCTGCGGGTCGATGTTGATCTCCATAAGTTGGGACCAGATACTGCTGCAGAGATCGATTGGCGCGGAACAGGTTACTCTACTGGTTTAGTACTCTCCCTCTGGAAAGATGGTAGATGGTTAATAAATTTTTGCGGGACCGACTGTTCCGAAGTAGCCTCAGGTTGGCAATCAATCAGCCCGACTCAAAAAGTAACCGTCACTATCATTTCAAAAATTAGAGAATACGCCATTTACTTGGATGAGACCCCTGTTTCATACATCAACGATAGCGGCCGACGCCCAGGATTAGAAATCAAATTAAGTTTGTGGGCAGATTCAAGAAGCCCAAAAACTATTGTTGCATATGACAATTTGAAAATCTGGAATTTGGATTACATTGATTCCACGTCTGCTATCGTGCCGTCTTCGACAGATATCCCAAGCCTAGCGTCGCCAACGCCCCCTGATCAACGGGTACTCAATCCCGCCAACCAGCATCTGTATCTCTATGTAAAAATACCGCTTGCTTGGCACGAAGCCAGGGATTACTGTGCGACACGGGGCGGTCACCTGGTGACGATTCAGACACCTTCGGAGAATCGATTCGTCTACGAGTTGGCTACCGAAAACGTCCAAATGGGCACCTGGTTAGGCGCTACGGATGAGGCTCAGGAAGGAATTTGGGTTTGGGTTACTGGAGAACCTGCGAATTACTGGAATTGGGGAGAATATTGGAACTATTCTGGCAAAGACGGCACTGAAGATTTTCTGGCATTTGATGGGTGGGATAAAATCTGGTATGACCAGCCAGATGGTGACAAATATTTCGTCTGCGAATGGGAGCCGTGAAACTCAGCGGCCCTCTACCATATGATCGTGGTCAATCTGTCCAGAAGTCCATTCCTTGAATTGCGACAATAACACGGCCGCGAAGATCAGCACACAGCCAAAGATCTGGATGGCCGCCAGGCGTTCGTCGAGCAGCAGCCAGCCCGAGAGCACGGCGAAGACCGATTCCAGGCTGAGGATCAGGGCGGCGTCGGCGGGCGGTGTGTGACGCTGGGCCCAGACCTGTAAGGTGTAACACAGTCCAAGCGAAAAGAGCGCCGTGTAAACGACCGCAAAGAGCAGCGAACTGTTGAAGGCGGGAATCGGCTCGATGAACGCGCCCAGGCCCAGGTTCAAGAGTCCGCACACGATGAGTTGTCCCACCGAAAAAGACATCGGCTCGAACTTCGAAGCAAACTTCCCCAGGATGATGACGTGGAAGGTCCAGAACAACGCGCCGATGAATTCCAGCACATCCCCCGCGCGGACCTCGAACCTGCCGCCTGTCGAAAGCAGGTAAGCCCCCACGCCTGCCAATCCTACCGCCACAAGCGACAACCAGTGCGGCTTCTCGCGCCAAAAAAAGAACAAAGCCACAGGCACCAACACCACATACAAGGCCGTGATGAAACCCGCGTTGCCCGCCGTGGTATAGACCATGCCCGCTTGCTGCAAGGCGCTGCCCGCAAACAAAAAGAAACCCGCAATGAACATCCATTTATATTGCTCGCGCGGCATTGCGTGAGGCGGGTTGCCAAACCGCCAAACCCGCCAGGCAACGGGCAACACTGCCACAGCCGCAAGCAGATAACGTGCCGCGTTGAAATAATACACGCTGCCCATTTGTCCCGCCACACGCTGAGCCACGAAGGCCGAGCCCCAAATCATAGACACCAGCAAAAGAGTCAAATCTGCTTTGATACGCATGATGAATTCCTTTGAATACAAGCAGGGCGAAATGCTATTTCGCCCCACGAACAATCCTACCGAGTGGGATGATACAATTACCCAATCTTAACACAGGACTTTTCTACTCAAGCGCCGCAGGATT
>CALLJA010000400.1 GCA_938008865.1 uncultured Anaerolineales bacterium | reverse complement strand
TGGACGCGCGCCTTGATGGCGAAGGGCGGCAGGCCCGCGCCGAGCAGGTCGGCGTAGACAAGGCCGTGGTACGAGGGGTCGGGCATAGTGAAGTTCGGAAACTTACCGCTGGTCCAATCGAAGTTGCCGCCGTCGACGATGATTCCGCCGATGCTGGTGCCATGTCCGCCGATGAACTTGGTGGTGCTATGCGTTACCACGTTCGCGCCCCACTCGAACGGGCGGAAGAGATACGGCGTAGCAAAGGTGTTATCGATGAAGAGCACGATGTTATGCTTCTTCGCGATCTCAGCCACTTCCTCAATAGGGAAGACGGTGATGTCGGGGTTGCCAAGCGTTTCGCCGTAGAGGATCTTGGTATTCGGGCGGATGGCGGCCTCGAAGTTCTTCGGGTCACTCGGGTCCACGAAGGTTACTTCGATGCCGAGCTTCGGCAGGGTGTAAGCAAACTGGTTGTAGGTCCCGCCATAAAGGCGGCTGCTGGAGACGATGTGGTCGCCCGCTTCGCACAAGGTGAAGATGGCTTGCGCCTGGGCGGCGTGTCCCGAGCTGGCGGCCAGGGCGGCCACGCCGCCTTCCAGTGCGGCAATGCGCTGTTCGAGCACATCGGTGGTGGGATTCATCAGGCGGGTGTAGATATTGCCCAATTCCTTCAGCGCGAACAGGTTGGCGGCATGTTCCGTATTCTTGAACTGGTAACTGGTGGTCTGGTAGAGCGGCACGGCGCGGCTTCCTGTGACGGGGTCGGGCGAATACCCGGCGTGCAGTTGCTGGGTGGCGAAACCGAACTTACGTGTGGACATGAGAGACTCCTCTTAAGGTTGGATTCCACCCTTATCCAGAAGAGGAAAAATAAAAACCTCTTCTGGTAAGTTAAGAAGAGGTTACGCGCGTGAACCATCCTCTCATCTTCCAGATAACGAACAGCCAATGGCTGTCCTTACTTGCCGGAATTGGCACCTTGACTTTTGGTCTGGTTGCCGAGGCTTCGCAGGGCCGGTCCCTCCGCCTCTCTGGATAAGAGCGTCTATTTGGTTGTTAGCGGCGGTTTATATCATAGCGAATTCGGAGCGTCAAGGGTTAATTCAAAATTGCTTGTAAGTTCAGCACATGGTTGCAACTTTTTCGCCAACTCTGCATCCAACGATTCATAACATATAAAACAACAACCTGTTCAAGGAGAAATTTTCATGGAAATGTTGATCGACTTCCCCGGCGGCTCGCGCGTGGACGCGCACTTCGGTCCCTTCACCGTTGCGACGGATCAGCCGCCTGCCGCCTCCGCGCCCACGCCCTTCGCCGTGTTTCTGTCCTCGATCGGAACCTGTGCAGGCATCTACGTGCTCGGCTTCTGCCGTCAGCGCGGACTGCCCACCGAGGGCATCCGCATCGCACAGCGCATCCACAGCAACCCGTTCAGCGGCATGGTGGACAAGATCGACCTCGAGATCCAGGTCCCGCCCGATTTCCCCGCCAAGTACCACGAGGCGCTGATCAAGTCGGCGCAGTTGTGCGCGGTCAAGAAGCACCTCGAGAACCCGCCCCAGTTCGACATCACCACCAAGGAAGTCGCTGCGGCATAGCCCACCACAGAGCAAACCGAGAGCGCAGAGAAAAACTTAAAAGGCCCTGTGCGCTCCGTGATCTCGGTGGTAAAAGAATCCAGCCTCATCCCCCGAAGTCCTTCCTTCGGGGGATTTTTGTTTTTCGCGCTTGCCAAGCAGGGGACCGACGCGTACAATCCCAGTCACGTTTTTTCAAATAACAGGAGAGAGTATGCTCATCAAAAAGATCCTGCCCGCCCTGGTCTGCCTGGGCCTGGCCGCGATGGCCTGTTCGGTCATGGACCAGTTCGTCCCGCCCGCCAACGGCGCGACGTCCCAGCCCGCCACGGAAGCGCCGACTTCCGTCCCCGCCCGCAGCCTGCCCACCCTGCGCGACATCCGTCCCGTGCTGGGCCAGTTGGGCGGCCAGCCCTGCGAGGAAAGCCCCGACTTCACCTGCGTCACCGTCCAGGTCCCGTTGAATCATTTCGACGCGGCCAACACCGAAACGCTGGACGTGGTGTTCGCGGTGCTGCCCGCCAGCGGGGAACGCTACGGGATGTACGTCCAAGCCTTCCCAGGCGGACCGGGCGGCGAGGGCGTCAGCACGGCCACCGTCAGTTGGTTCGACGAGTCCATCACCGAGCATTACGACGTGGTCTACTTCGACCAGCGCGGACTCGGTCTCTCGGGCGAGCTGGCCTGTCCCAGCGCCTACGCCAAGAATTTCCTTGGCTACCTCAACTACGACGACACGGCCGGTCTCGAAGGCTACGACACGCCCGCGGAACAGCAGGCCCTGATCGCCGACACGCGCACCTTCGTCAACGACTGCGTAACCGAGATCGGCATCGACCCCGCCAAGTTGTCCTTCTACGGCACGGATCAAGTAGCCGAAGACCTCGAAACCTTCCGCCAGGTCGTCGGCGACGAGAAGTTCATGCTGTACGGCGTCAGTTACGGCACGGCCGTGGCCCAGACCTACGCCGCTGCCCACCCCGCTCACCTGATGGGACTGATCCTCGACGGCACCATCGACCTGACCCTCCCGGGTGAGGCCAGCGCCCACTCGCAGGAAAAAGGCTTCGACACGGTGCTGGTCGCCGCGCTCCAGGCCTGTAACGCTGATCCCGCCTGCGCCGCCGACCTGGGTGGGGACGCCCTGACCGCCTACGACAACCTGGCCAAAGCCGTCTCGGGCACCTCTGTGCGCTACAACTTCCCGCTGCCCTCGGGCGAGACCGCCATCCGCACCTTCACCTTCAACGAACTCGAATACACCGTCGCCTATCAACTCTACTCGCGCAGCGACCGCATGACGCTGATGCGCGCGCTGGCCTATGCCAACCGCGGCGACATCGTCCCGATGGCGCGCCTGCTGAACTCGGCCGCCAGCCTCGACCCCGCCACGGGCGAATACCTCGGCGACCCGACCTTCTCGGATACCATGTTCGACAGCATCCACTGCACCGACAACACCTACTTCAGCGGCACGCCCGACGAGCGCATCGCCCAGACCATCCAGGATGGACAGTCCTCCAACGGCACCGTCCCGCGCCTGGACGGCTCGGTCTACACGGGCGTGATGTGCGCCCTGTGGCCGAGCAATCCCGCCGCGCCCATGACGGCCGCCCCACTGCGCGCCGAAGGCGTGACCACCCTGGTGTTGAACGCCACGCTCGATCCCGCCACCCCCTTCGAAGAGGGCAAGGCCGTTTACCAGAATCTGGCCGACGGCTACCATATCTATGTCGAGGGCGGCGTACATTCGATCTACGGCTGGGGCGAATCCTGCCCCGACGCCCTGGTGACCGACTTCCTCGTGGACGGGAATCCGCCCGCCCAACGCGAGACCGTCTGCCAGTGGGACGACCCCGTCATCACCTCGTATTTCCCGATCCTCGCCCGCAATGCTAGCGACTACGCCGACCCGCTCAGCCTGCTGATTGCCGTCGACGACGAGATCACCTTCACGCCCGAATACCGCGACAGCTCCTTCATCGAGGAAGAATCCTTCGGCTGCCGTTACGGCGGCACCTTCACCTTCGGCCCCAGCGACGCGGGCGAGGACTTGCGCTTCGAGAACTGCGCCTTCCTCGAAGGCTTCGTCATCACGGGTACGGGCAGTTACGATTACGACGCGGGCCTGTTCACGCTGGAGATGCAGGTCACGGGGACCCAAAGCGGGAACCTGACCTACGTCCGCGACGACAATGCAGGCACCTACAGCCTGAAGGGCGCCTACGGCGGTCAGGATATCGACCTGAGCCAGTAAATCAAAATGGGAGGGATGAGAACCTCGTCCCTCCCGTTGGAAATTTCCGATGCCCTATCTAATCGACGGCCACAACCTCATCCCCAAGTTGGGCCTGCGTCTGACAGACTTCGACGACGAGCTGGTCCTGCTCGAACAGCTCAACGAATTCTGCCGCATCTCCCGCCGCGGACAGGTCGAAGTCTACTTCGACAACGCGCCACAGGGTTACCCCGAGACCCGCCGCAGCGGCCTGGTCACGGCACACTTCGTCCGCAAGCCGCTCATCGCCGACGAGGCCATCCGCCTGCGGCTGA
>CALLJA010000399.1 GCA_938008865.1 uncultured Anaerolineales bacterium | reverse complement strand
GCTCCAGCCAGGGTGCCCCCCTCACCCTGGCTGGAGCATTTAACGGACAAGTCATGAAAACAAAAACAGCGGATGAGACCTAAATCTCATCCGCTGTTTTTGTTTATACCGTTTTACGGGTAAGCCGTGGGGGTGGTGGGAGTGGCGGTGCGCGTAGCGGGGGTGCCCGTCGTGCCGCCGATGACGATCACCACGGTCAGCGGGTCGCCAAAGTAGACGCCTGCCGTGTCAGACATGCGCCAGGTGCCCGTGATCTTGCCCGATTTATTGGGAGCGGTCATGGCAACCGACAGGTCGTAGGTGGCCCCAGGCGCCACCGAGGTGGTGAGAGTCAGGGCCTGGCCGCTCATGGCGTCGCCTGCGGTCAGGCTGAATTTATAGCCCGCGGCCCAGGCGCAGCTGCCCGTGTTCTGCACGCGCCAGGTCTTGGTGAAAGTCTGCCCAGCCGTCATGGACGTGTTGTCTGGGATAGTCACATCTGCGACGTAGAGCATTTTGTTGCACGAGGCGGTGGCGGCGGCCACGGGAGCCGTGTTGGTGGGCAGGGTGCTGATTGGCAGGGTGGGCAGGCTCGCAAGCGTGGGGGTGGCGACCAGGGTGGCAGTGGGGGTGGCGGTCGGGACGGCCAGGGCCGTCTGGGTCTGGCCCGCCTGGAAGGTCCCGACCGCGGCCGTCTGGAGCTGGTCCAGGCTGGGGGTGGGGGTCCCGTCGTCGGCGCTGCTTCCGCAGGCGCTGAGGAGCAGGATTCCGAGCAGGGAGAGGCTGATCAAGGTCTTGGTGATTCGCATGTTTTATGTTCCTTTCGCATAGCCAGATAACAAGGCTGGCCAGGCTCGATATTTTACCCGAAAGTCGTCGGGCGTCGACCCGTGCCGCCCCCCACAAAGGTCCCCGCGATTGTAGCGGATGAAGATGAGAATCGCTCTCATGAAGTGTGATAGACTCGTTTCCTGCCTATACCCAAACCCTTTATCGAGAGGTTGCATGAACGCGATCGAAGCCAGAAATTTACAGCGCGTCTTCAAGTCGCACACGGGCGTGATCAAACGCACCAGCAAGGAGGTGCGCGCGGTGGAGGATGTTTCCCTTGAGATCCAGGAGGGGGAGTTGTTCGGGCTGCTCGGGCCGAACGGCGCGGGCAAGACCACCACCGTCAAGATGTTGACCACGCTGCTCATCCCGACCTCGGGAACGGCTTCCGTTAAAGGGTTCGACGTGGTCAAACAGGCCGACCAGGTCCGCAAGCGCATCGGTTTCATCTTCGGCGGCGAACGCGGGTTATACTGGCGTTTGACGGGCATCGACAACCTGCGCTATTTCGCCAGCCTGTACAGCGTGGACCCCGACGTGTCGAAGAAACGCATCCCCTACCTGCTGGAGATGGTCGGGCTGAAAGGGCGCGGAGATGAGCACGTGGGTGGCTATTCGCGCGGGATGAAACAGCGCCTGCACGTGGCTCGTACCCTGCTGCACGACCCCGACGTGCTCTTCCTCGACGAGCCGACCCTGGGCCTGGACCCCGTAGGCGCGCGCGATTTTAGACAGGTGATCCTCAACTTGCAGTCCGAAAAGAAGACCATCCTGTTGACCACGCATTACATGTACGAGGCCGACGCGCTGTGCGACCGTATCGCCGTCATCAACCAGGGCCGCATCATCGCCCTCGACACCCCAGGCGGACTCAAGCAGCACGTCTCCGACCTGTCGGTGGTGGAGGTGGAGACCTTCGGCGCGCACGAGGAGACCCTGGCGAAGGTCCGCGCACTGCCTTTCGTCGACTCGCTGGCCGTGGAAGAGTCGGGGCAGCGCCAGATGCTGCTGGTGCAGACCAAACGCGGAGCCGAGGCCGTGCCCGATGTGCTGGCCGCTCTCGACGGTCAGCGCCTGGGACGGGTGATCGTGCGCGAGCCGACCCTGGAGGACGCCTACGTGCGCCTGGTGGGAGGCAAGGCATGAACGCGCGCGTGTTGTTGAGATACTGGCGCACGATCCTGATCGTGGCCGAGATGACCATCCGCCAGCAATTGATGGATGGCTTCATCATCTTCACAGTATTGTTCCAGCCCATCATCATCGCCTTGCTGGCCTTGTGGATGCTCAAAGGCAAGGGCCCTGACTACGCCATCTTCGTGGTGGTCGGCTCGGGGCTGACGGGACTCTGGTCCAGCCTGCTGTTCATTTCGGGCAACAGCATCAACTCCGAGCGTTGGAGCGGGACGCTGGAACCGCTGGTGGCGATCCCCACGCCGTTCGAGGTGGTTATCTTCGGAAAGAACCTGGCCAACGTGCTCCAGTCATTGCTCTCGATGGTGCTGGGTTATTTCGTGGCGGCCTTCCTGTTTGGCTATGACTTGAGCATTGCCCAGCCGCTGTACTTTGTCATCTCTCTGCTGCTGAGCGTGTTCGCCTTCATCAGTTTTGGGCTGATCATCGCGCCCGTCTTCGTGATGAACCCTGGCGTGCGCGCCTGGCAGAACGCGATGGAGTTCCCCGTCTACCTGCTGTGCGGATTCCTCTTCCCGATCGCGCTGCTGCCTGGCTGGACCACGCCCATCTCGTACCTGCTCCCGCCTTATTGGGCGGCAGCGGCCCTGCACGGCGCGACGACGGTCGGCACCGCCCCGAGCGAGATCTTCTTCGCCTGGGGCATGATGGCCCTGTTCTCGTTGATCGACCTGCTGGTGGCCTCGCGCCTGTTCAAGTTGATGCTGTACAAGGCGCGCGCCGACGCCACCCTGGGAATGGAGTAGCCCATGCGCGTCTTATCGAGCAACCTGCGGCTGTTCTGGCAGGGCACCCTGCTTTCGTATCGGGCCCTCTTCCACTGGCTGCGGCCTGGGCAGTATGTAGCCTCCAAGGTCTTCATGCCGCTGGCGCAGATGTTCTTCTTCGTGTTCCTCGGCACATTCGCCACCAGTCCCGATAATGCGGGCTTCTACATCATCGGCAACGCCATCCAGATCACGGCGGTCAGCGGTATCTTCGGCGTGACCATGAGCGTGGGCGGCGAGCGCGAGACGGGCACGCTGCCGTATCTGTTCGGGACGCCTGCCAACCGCCTGGTGACCTTCTTCGGGCGCGCCTTCATGCACATCCTGGATGGGATGCTGGGCGTGGTCATCGCTTTTGCCTGGGGCGTGATCCTGCTCGGGCTGGACCTCTCGCACACGAACCTCAGTGCGCTGGCCCTGACCATTGCCGTGACCACCCTAAGTACCTGTGGATTGGGTCTGTTGATGGGCTGCTTGAGCCTGATCACAGTCAATGTGATGTTCGTGAATAATTTCGTGTATTTCCTGCTGCTGATCTTTTCGGGCGCAAACGTCCCGCTGACGGACCTGCCCAACTGGATGCAGGCGGTCTCGTACGCCCTGCCGCT
>CALLJA010000398.1 GCA_938008865.1 uncultured Anaerolineales bacterium | reverse complement strand
GTCTCCGACAACCTGGTCCGCATCTACCAGCGCGACGGCTCGGATGCGCTGGCGGTCTACTGCTGCGCCAAAGCCACCAACGAGGACAACTACCTGCTCCAAAAGATGTACCGCGCCCTGTTCCGCACCAACAACGTGGACCATTGCACGCGTCTGTGCCATGCAGGGTCGGTGGTGGCGCTGCAACAGGCGGTCGGCTCTTCGGCCATGAGCAATACAGCCTCCCAGGTCTTGTTGAATGATGTCTTCATCGTGACGGGGTCGAACACCAGCGAGAACCATCCCATCATCGCCTTGCAGATGAAGGAGGCGGTCGAAAAGCATGGCGCGAAGATGATCGTGGTGGACCCGCGCCGCATCGACCTGGTGGACTTTGCCGAGCTGTGGCTTCCGCTCAAGCCTGGCACCAACGTGCCCGTCTTCTCGGCCATGGCGCATGTCATCGTCAAGGAGAATCTGGTCAACTGGGACTTCGTCAACGCGCGCACCGAGGGCTTCAACGAGTTCCTCGAGCCGCTGGAGAAGTTCACACCCGAGTTCGCGGAACAGGTCAGTGGTGTGTCCGCCGAAGATATCCGCCAGGCGGCGCGCATGTACGCCACAGCCAGGAACGCCGCTATCTATTGGGGCATGGGCATCTCGCAACTCTCGCACGGCACTGCCTCCGCGCTGGCGCTGATCCACCTGGCTTTCCTTACGGGCCACGTGGGACGCGACGGCACGGGCCTGAATCCCCTGCGCGGACAGAACAACGTGCAGGGCGCCAGCGACATGGGCGCCATGCCATTCCATTATCCTGGTTACATGCGCGTCGATAATCCCGAGAACCGCGCCAAATGGGAGCGGGCCTGGAACATCGAGGAGGGCGGCCTGAGCCTCAAACTCGGCCTGACCACCACCGAAATCCTCAGCCACGCCCACGAGGGCGGCATCCGCGCGTTGTACATCATGGGCGAGAACCCGATGATGTCCGAGCCAAACCTGAACGTGACGCGCCATCACATGCAGCAGTTGGAATTCCTCGTGGCGCAGGACATCTTCCTCAACGAGTCGAGTGCGTTCGCGGATGTCTTCCTGCCTGCCACGCCCTTCGCCGAAAAGGACGGCACCTTCAGCAACACCGACCGCCGCGTGCAACGCGTCCGCGCCGCGCATCCCCCGCGCGGAGAGTCCCGCCCCGATTGGCAGATTCTGTGCGACCTGGCGCTGCGCATCGAAGCCCGCCTCGGGCGTCCCACCGCCAAATGGGACTACACCCACCCCGAGCAGATCCTGCGTGAGATGGCGGACGTCAACCCCGATTACGCGGGCATCACTTACGAGCGCATCGACCAGGTCGGGTTGATCTACCCCGTCCCCACACTGGACCATCCTGGCACGCCGACCCTCTTCACCGAATCCTTCCCGCGCGGGCGCGGCAAGTTCGTCCCGCTGGATTATGTCCCCGTCAAAGAAGAGCCTGATGACGAGTATCCGTTCATCCTGACCACGGGCCGTTTGCTCGAGCACTGGCATGGCGGCACGATGACGCGCCACTCGGCCCTCAATGAAGCCTACCCCGAGGCCCGCGTGGAGATTCATCCCGCCGACGCGGAGATTCACGGCATTCGAAACGGCGACCCGGTCAAGGTCCAAAGCAGGCGCGGCGAGGTGGTGCTGCGGGCCACGGTCACCGAGAAGACCACCGTCGGCGTGGTCTTCATCCCCTGGCACTTTCAGGAGGCTGCGGCCAACCTGCTCACCAACGATGCGCTCGACCCGCAGGCCAAGATCCCCGAGTTCAAGGCCTGCGCTGTGCAGGTCTTCCCCGCGCGGCTGGAGGACCTGCCCAATCCTGACGTACAGGTCTCGCGAGGCCGTTATTGAGGAGACAGTCTGATGAATTTATTAGACCTCTTGCATAAGTGGCAGGTTCGACGCGTAAGAAAACCTTTTGAACCACTGAGACACGGAGAAAACCGATTAAAAATTCAGTGCCTCCGTGTCTCAGTGGCGAGGTTCTGGACTTTTGCAAGAGGTCAAATAAAAAGACTTTGTGTATTTTATGGCTTCAGCGGTGATATCTTTTCTCCACCTCACCCTTTTAGCCGGTCCATCAAATCTTGCGATTACGTGTGAATTCCTGCACACAAGATTTTCGGAACTTTCTTGTCATCTCCCGGGTTTAAGTCTATACTTTGGAAAATCACCAAAAGAGGAGTTGCGTATGTCCACCGTGAGAGACATGATCCGTAAAAAAGGCGGCGGGGTTTTTTCGATCTCCCCCGATGCGACCGTGTTCGACGCCCTCAAGTTGATGTCCGAGGATAACTCGGGCGCGCTGATGGTCATGCAGGATGGGAACGTGGAGGGCATCCTGTCGGAGCGCGACTGCATCCGCAAAGTGGACCTGATGGGCCGCACTGCGCGCGAGACGAAGGTCCGCGACATCATGACCAGTAAGGTCGTGTATGTGGAGGCCGACCAGCCGCTCGAAGAGTGCATGGCCCTGATGATCGACAAGGGCATTCGCCACCTGCCTGTCTTCGAGAAGGGCGCGCTGCTCGGGCTGATCTCCGTCCGCGACGTGCTCAAGGATGTGGTGGACGTGCAGAAGTTCCTGATCTCGCAATTGGAACATTACATCACAGGCGGAACGCATTAGACACAAGGCGGGGAGCACTCCCCGCCTTGAACTTTCTCCGAGGTGAGCATGGAAGAACTGGGCATTTCCGACATCCGTTCCAGGCTGGATGCGGGCAGGCTGAGCGTGCGTCGGTTGGTCGAACAATATATGGAGCGCATCGAAACGCTGGACCGCCGCGGACCAAAGGTTAACTCGGTCATCGAACTGAATCCTGAGGCCGAGTCCCTGGCCAGGCAAATGGACGCGGAATTGCGGGCAGGCAGGTCGCGCGGTCCGCTGCACGGTGTGCCAATCCTGCTCAAGGACAACATCGACACGGCCGACCGTATGCAGACCACAGCGGGTTCGCTGGCGTTGGCAGGACATCGCGCCGCCCGGGACGCGGGCCTGGTGGAAAAGCTGCGCGCGGCGGGCGTGCTCATCCTTGGCAAGACCAACCTGAGCGAGTGGGCCAACTTTCGCGGCAAACACTCGACCAGCGGCTGGTCTTCGCGCGGCGGGCTGACGCGCAACCCCTACGCGTTGGACCGCTCGGCCTGCGGCTCGTCCTCGGGGTCGGGCGTGGCGGTGGCGGCCAATTTCTGTGCTGCGGCGGTCGGCACGGAAACCGACGGCTCGATCATCTGTCCCGCGCAGACCAACGGCATCGTGGGCATCAAGCCGACCCTCGGGCTGGTCAGCCGCTCGGGCGTCATCCCCATTGCGCACAGCCAGGACACGGCGGGTCCGATGGCCCGCACGGTGGCCGATGCAGCCCTCCTGCTCGGGGCGCTGGCGGGGCCCGATAAACGGGACCCAGCCACAAGGTCCAGTGCGAAAAAGGGTTTTACAGATTATTCCTTCTGCCTCGATCCCAACGGTCTCAAAGGCGCGCGCATCGGCGTGGCGCGCAGTTTGTTCGGAAGCGATAAGCGCATCCATGCGGTTATGGAGTCCAGTCTTGATGCCTTGAAACATGCGGGCGCAACCTTGATCGACGTGGAGTTGAAATCCAGCGACGCTTTCGGTAAGACCGAGATGGAGGTGCTGCTGTTTGAGTTCAAGGACGGCCTCAATGCCTACCTTGCGAGTTGCGCCGACACGCCCGTGCGCTCACTGGCCGATGTGATCCGCTTCAACGAGGAGCATCGCAGGCGGGTTCTGCCGTACTTCGGGCAGGAATACATGCAGCAGGCCCAGGAGCGCGGACCGCTGACCAGCAAAAAGTATCTGGCCGCGCTGGAAAAGAACCAGCGCCTCACGCGAACCGAGGGGCTGGATTCCGTCATGAAAAAGCGTCGCCTGGCCTGCGTCGTGCTGCCGTCTGGCGGCCCGTCCTGGTCCATCGACCCGGTCAACGGCGACGGTGGACGTAACTGGGATATGGACAGCACATCTCATGCGGCGGTGGCGGGCTATCCGCATATCACCGTCCCGGCTGGGTATATCTTCGGCCTGCCCGTGGGCCTGTCCTTCATCGGTCGCGCCTGGCAGGAGCCGATGCTGATCAAACTGGCGTACGCCTTCGAGCAATTTACCCAGGTGCGCCAGCCGCCCACCTTCCTGCGGACGGCGAACTTAAGGCCCTGAACAAAAAAATCCCGCCGAAACCGGCGGGATTTTTCGTCTGTATGATTCTTACGGCTGGGCCTGCTGGGTTTGTTTCACAGAGGCGGTTGCCGTGACGGCCATCTCGGTGGAGACGGTGATGAAGTTCGGCACCGTGGGCACGAAGCTGAGCCAGTCGTCCATGGTCTCGACCGTGTAGGTCGTGCGCAGGCCGGTCAGGAATTCCTGGAAGGCGCTGTCCTTCGCCTGCTGCAATTCGTCGGCGCTCAAGGGGCGCTCCTGGCGGGCGATGACCTGGATGATATGGTAGCCAAAGGTGCTCTGCACGGGCTGGCTGATTTCGCCAACCTTGAGGGCGAAGGCGGCCTCTTCAAAGGCAGGCACCATCGCACCCTTGCCGAACCAGCCCAGGTCGCCGCCTTGCGCGGCGGAGCCGGTGTCGGTGGAGAGTTCCGTGGCCAGGGCGCCGAAGTCCTCGCCCTTGTCGAGCCGTTCGATGACGGCCAGTGCGCTGGCTTCATCGGCCACGAGGATGTGGCGCGCCCAGACCTGCTCTTCCACGGCGGGAATGTCCGCGGTGACCTGGTCATACAGTTTCTTGCGCAGCAGGTCGGTCAGGAAGAAGCGGCGGTACTGCTCTTCATTCAGCCCAAACTTGCCAAAGTACGAGAGGCCGTTGCTGTATTGGGTCTTGAAGCCATCCAGCGTGTAAGGCGTAGAGGTGGGCAGGGGCGTCTCGGTCGGCTGGTTGGGGTCCACGGTGGGGGTGGGAGCCAGGGTGG
>CALLJA010000397.1 GCA_938008865.1 uncultured Anaerolineales bacterium | reverse complement strand
TGCGCTCCTTCGACTCGAGCCAGCCCGATTTCCGCGACCAGGTCAGGGACTACTTGCCCGACGGCGCGGACCTGACTCTCGAAGTCAGCGGCGCGCCCTCCGCGCTGGACGACGCCATCGCGTTGACGCGCTTCTCGGGCCGCGTCGTGATCGGTTCGTGGTATGGTGAGAAGCGTGCCGCGCTCGATCTGGGCGGAGCCTTCCACCGCTCCCGCATCCAGCTAATCTCGTCGCAAGTCAGCACCATCGCCCCCGCCTTGAGCGCCCGCTGGGACAAGTCCCGCCGCTTCGAGGTCGCCTGGCAAGCCCTGACGCGCATCCGCCCCGAGCGCTGGATCACGCAGCGCTTCCCGCTGGATCGGGCCGCTGAAGCCTATCGCCTGCTGGACGAGCGTCCGCACGAGACGATCCAGGTGATGTTCGATTATTAGGGATTCACGTCGTCGGCTAATGTATGAAATTTCACTACACGAATCTCGAAACCTGCCATGAAGCCACGGGACTGGTCATCGTCATCGACGTGATCCGCGCCTTCACCAATGCCGCCTTCGCCTTCGGCCAGGGCGCGGAATACATCCTGCCTGTCAGCAGCGTGGAGGAGGCGCTGACTCTGAAGCGTCAGATCCCCCATGCGCTGGCCTGCGGCGAGGTGGGCGGACTCCCGCCCGAAGGCTTCGACTTCGGCAACTCCCCCACCCAAACCCAATTCCTCGACCTGCGCGGCAGGGCCATCCTGCAGCGCACCAGCGCAGGCACCCAGGGCGTGACGCGCAGCGTCCGCGCGGAGCAGATGCTGGCCGCAAGTTTTGTCGTGGCAGGCGCCACTGTCCGCTACGTGGGGCGACTCGCGCCCGAAACCGTCAGCTTCGTGATCACGGGCCAAACCTCTTCTGCGGGCGGCGACGAAGACCTGGCCTGCGCCGAATACCTTGAAGCCTGCCTGCGCGGCCAGTCGCCCGATGCGGCACCCTACCTGGAGCGCGTCCGTCACTCACGCGATGCCCAACAGCATTTCGTCCCGAATCAAACCCTCTTCCCCACCTCGGACATCGACCTTTGCACCGACCTGGACCGCTTCGATTTTGCCATGCCCATCACCAGGGAGGATGGCCGCTTCGTTATGCGCGCCATCCGTCCCTAATTCGACTTTTTTCACAGGAGCATTCATGTACACACTTGCCGTCCGCCGCGAATTCATCGCCCGCCATTTCCTGATCGGAGGGGATTGGGGTCCCGAGAATTTTCCCAACTCGCATCACTACACTCTCGAACTGCAACTCGAAGGCCGCGACCTCGATCAGCACGGCTACCTGGTCGATATCGTGGACGTGGAAAAACACCTCGACGAGATCGTCGGCTACTACAAGGAACAGATGCTCAACGACAAGCCCGAGTTCGCAGGGCTCAATCCGTCCATCGAGCATTTCTCGCGTATCCTGGCCACCTCACTGAGTGGGCGCATCCGGGCGGCCAACATCACCGCGCTCAAGGTGGTGTTATGGGAACATGCCAACGCCTGGGCGGCGTACAGTGTTGACAGGGCCACAAGCTAACCTGCCAACCTTCAAACCTGTTAACTCTCATCCTCATGAAGATCGGTCTTGTTATTTACGGCTCGCTCGACACGCTCAGCGGCGGCTATCTCTATGACCGCAAACTGGTGGACTTTTTGCGCGCCCAGGGCGACACGGTCGAAGTGTTCAGCCTGCCGTGGCGGAATTACGCCGCCCACCTGACCGATAACCTGACCTTTCGCCTGCCGCCCGACTTCGACATCCTCATCCAGGACGAGCTGAATCATCCCTCACTGCTGGCCGCCAACCTCGGGCCGCATCCCTACCCCGTGGTAAGTCTGGTCCACCACCTGCGCTGCTCGGAGCTTCGCCCGAACTGGCAGAACGCCTTCTATCGGCTGGTCGAGCGGCAATACCTGCGCAGCGTGGACGGTTTCATCTTCAACTCACAGACCACCGCAAGCGTGGTGAACAGACTCGTCCCACCCAAGCCGTCCGTGGTGGCCCATCCGCCCACCAACCGTTTCGGGGCGCGCGTTACCGAGGAAGAGATCATCGAGCGCGCGGTCGCGCCCGAACTGCGCATCCTGTTCCTGGGCAACGTCATGTTCCGCAAGGGACTGCACACCTTAGTCGATGCTGTCAGGGGCTTGAATTCGAAAGTCCAAGTGGACGTGGTTGGCTCGCTGAATGTCGAGCCTGAATACGCAAGAGAGATGCAAGCCAGGGCAACGCCTCTTTCCTCTTTTTTCTTTCATGGAGCGCTTGACAGCGCTCCCCTTATCGAAAAGCTCAAGGCCGCCCACGTGCTGGTCGTCCCATCCAGTTATGAGGGATTCGGTATCGTTTATCTCGAAGGCATGGGCTTTGGCCTGCCCGCCATTGGCACGGACCTGGGCGCGGCTAGGGAAATCATCAGCGATGGCGTGGATGGATTCATTGTCAGGGCGGGGGATGCTGTCGAACTGGCGACCAGGCTCAAGGTCCTGGCCGAGCAGCGCGGGACGCTCATCCGCATGGGGCAGGCGGCGCGGGCGCGTTTCCTGCGTCAACCCGCCTGGGAGCAGACGGCTGAATCCATCCGTCAATTCTTGAAAGGGATGCTATAATCTTGCCACTCAATTTCTTAAAGGAAATCTCGTGAAGTTTGAACAATTCAATTTGGACGCGCGCCTGAAGACGGGGCTAACGCGCGCAGGATACGAAACCCCCACTCCCATTCAGGAAGCCGCCATTCCAGCCACCCTGCGCGGAAACGATATCATCGGCACCGCGCAAACAGGCACAGGCAAGACTGCCGCTTTCGTTCTGCCAATCCTCAACCGCCTGCTCGACGGGCCGCGCGGCGCGCCCCGCGCGCTGATCGTCACGCCCACACGCGAACTGGCCGACCAGATCAACGACGTCATCCACACGCTGGCGGCGGGCACCAAAATCCGCAGTGTCACCATCTACGGCGGCGTGGGCGCCAACCCACAGATCCAGGCATTGCGCCAGGGTGTGGAAATCCTGGTGGCCTGCCCGGGGCGCCTGCTCGACCTGATTGCCCAGGGGCATGCCCGCATGGAAAGGATCGAAGTGTTGGTGTTGGACGAAGCCGACCGCATGTTCGACATGGGCTTCCTGCCCGACATCCGCCGCATCATCAAGGCTGTGCCCGTCAAGCGTCAAACGTTGCTGTTCTCGGCTACCTTCCCGCCCGAGGTCGAACAACTGGCTTCGCAGTCGCTGACCAACCCCAAGCGCATCGCCGTGGGACTCAGCCGCCCCGCGCACACCGTGACGCACGCGCTGTATCCCGTGGCGCCGCATCTCAAATCGCCGTTGCTGCTGGAACTGCTCAAACGCACCGAGACCGACTCGGTGCTGATCTTCACCCGCACCCGCCACCGCGCCGAAAAGGTCGACCGTCAGGTGCGAAAGGCGGGCTACCGCGTCACCAGCCTGCACAGTGACCGCTCACAGGGCCAGCGCCAGGCGGCGCTCAGCGGATTCAAATCGGGCAAGTACCAGATCATGGTCGCCACCGACATCGCCGCGCGCGGCCTCGACGTGGAGAGCATCTCGCACGTCATCAACTACGACATGCCCGACACCGCCGACGCCTACATCCACCGCATCGGACGCACGGGCCGCGCTGAGAAAACCGGCGACGCCTTCACCCTGGTCACACCCGATGACGCCGACATGATCCGCACGCTGGAAAAGATTATGGGCAAGCCGCTTCCGCGCGCCACGCTGGAGGGATTCGACTACACCCTGCCTGCCCCGCCGAAAGTTGAACCCGTTATTCATAATCGGCACAAGCCCATGGCTCATACGCCCGCCCCCACGCCAGCCAGCGCGCACTATTCCCGCAACGGACTCGCGCCGAGGCGAAAGAAGTGAGTGGGGATTCGGTATTTGGTAAATGGTAATTTGGGACCCGTCTTGCAAAGGACGGGTTTATTTTTGGACTAGTGACCTGACAGTTTGTTCCAAGAATATCTCGGTGGTCGAGTAGGCGGTGATTTTCCGCCGTATCTAGACCACCAATAAGCAAAAGACCTTCATTTTCAAGACAAATGTGGTCTCGACACTTGCGCCTGCGCACAGTGCAGATGTACGCCCTCCGCTGGCGCGTCGCGCTACTCGACCACCTTATGATTCAAAAGTGTCAGGTGGCTAGTTTTTGGATAATTTCCCTGAAACAAATCGCGGATTTATCCGTATAATGAGTACGGTGACCCCATGATCCACACATACCAGATCGAAGGCCTGACCGTGCAGACAGGCGACGTCATCTGCACCATGAACGGCAAACCCGACATCCTGCCAGGCGAATTCTGGCGGCTGGTGGGTCGGCTCGTGCCCGGCGACGTGGACCATGTGGCCATGTACCTCGGGCCTGCAGGCCGCTGCATCGAGGCGGGTTCGCGCGGCGTGATCACCTTCGAGGTCCCTGGCGAGCACTGGGACACGGAAGCGATGGCCCGTGAGCGCGGTCTGCTCTTCGACACGTTCTACGGCGTGGCCTCCCCCTTGGATGGGCTGGAACTCTCCGCCGAAGAAGAGGAACGCATCCGCCACACCGTCTCAGAGTATGCCCTGGCGCAGGTCGGCAAGTTCTATAACCTGAATTTCCTCAATGCCGAAACAGACCAGTCCTTTTATTGCAGCCAGTTGATCTACAAGGCCTATCAGCAAGTGGGCATCAACCTCAACACGGGCCTGGCCATGGAGCAGCTGCCTGGCACCAATGAGATCGTCTATCCGCAGGAGATCTGGGAAGGCTGTGCACACCGCCTAGCTGAGGCGGGCCGCAGGTTGGAAGAATCACGGGCGCAGAGTCAGCCGCAGGTTCAAAGCCTGTCGCTTTGAGAAATCCCCATTCGAATCAAAAAAGAGCCTGACGCATGCGCGTCAGGCTCTTTTTATCGGTTTAGCTCACGATGGTGACGTTGGCCGCCTGCGGACCCTTGGGGCCCTTCTCGACGACGAACTCGACCTTCTGGCCTTCCTGCAGGTTGCGGAAGCCGTCGCCCTGGATGGCCGAGAAGTGGACGAAGACGTCCGCGCCGCCCTCGCGGGCGATGAAGCCGTAGCCCTTGTCGCCGTTGAACCATTTGACGGTGCCGATGATACGATCAGACATTTTTGCCTCCTTAGGCAATAGAAATTGGTAGATATTCGGTTCGGTTCCATCGGAGGAAAAACAAAACGGTTCATGGACGTAACATGAACCGCGGTCATCCGTACCAACGTAACTTCCTGTTATCCTATGCTGCTAAGAATATCACATATATTTTATTAGGTCAATCAAAAAACGGACCTCGGCATATGAATCAAAAAAGCCTGATATTTTCACATCAGGCTTTTTTCAGGCAGGCTACTAGCTCAAGACGGTGACGTTGGCCGCCTGCGGGCCCTTGGGGCCCTTCTCGACGACGAACTCGACCTTCTGGCCTTCCTTCAAGTTGCGGAAGCCGTCGCCCTGGATGGCCGAGAAGTGGACGAAGACGTCCGCGCCGCCCTCGCGGGCGATGAAGCCGAAGCCCTTGTCGCCATTGAACCACTTGACGGTACCGATGATGCGTTCAGACATAGTATTTGCCTCCTTTGGCAAAATAGAAAATGGTAGGTGTTCTGTTTTGTTCCATCGGAGGAAAAACATAACGGCCCACAGTACAACTGTGAGCCGTGGTTGTTCTCATACCAACGTAACTTACTGTTATCCTATACTCCCAAGAATAACACATATATTGAGATCGGTCAATTCAGGAAGCCAAATTCACGTGTCCGTGCCTTCCTAGTGCATCACGGGATGGCAAAGGTTTTCACAAGGAATACCGCCATCTGGGCGCGGTTGACCGCTGCTTCGGGGCAGAAAAGTCCCGTACCACAGCCGCTGGTGACACCCTCAACGGCCAGTTGCTCGATCCATGCCGCGGCCCAGTGGGTTTTGGGCACGTCGTTAAAGACGGTTCCGCTGGCAGCCGGCGGGATGTAGGCGGCGCCATGCTTGGCGCGCAGCAGGAAGACCGCCATCTGGGCGCGCGAGACGGGATTCTCGGGGCAGAATATCCCGCTGCCGCACCCGCCAGTGATCCCATCGGCCGAGAAGGCCTGGATCCAGTACCGCGCCCAGTGAGTCTGGGTGTCTGTGAACGTGATGAGCACGTTGGTGGGCGGCGTGAAGGTTGCGCCGTGCATCCCGCGTTCGATGAAGATGGACATCTGTGCCCGCGTGACGGCAGCCTCGGGGCAATAACGCAGAGGCACGGCTGAACATCCGCTTGTAATGCCCGCCCGGTACAGCCGCTCAATCGAGGCTCGCGCCCAGTAGGTGGATCCCACATCCTCGAAAATGGGTCCCGAGGTGATCAACCCGTGTGGGCCTGATCCAGTGGCGGGGATGGTCGTATGACAAACCTGGCACTGATCGATGGGACCGTTCTTGCCCTGCAGAGCGATGAACTTGAGACTGTCATTCGTCTCGCGGCTGGGAGCCACGGCGTGCGTGCTGTCGTGACAGGC
>CALLJA010000396.1 GCA_938008865.1 uncultured Anaerolineales bacterium | reverse complement strand
TTCTTCCAGCCCTGGGCGGCCAGCCAGCCCGTGACCTGGGCGCTGCGCGATCCATGATGGCACAGCACGTACAAGGTCCCTGCCTGGTCGAGCGCCGCATCTGACAGGGCGTTGACTCCCTCGCGGGCCAGGCGGCTCATCGGCACGGCCTCCAGACGCGGGTCCAGGAGACTGGCTTGCTCCAGTTCGAACGGCTCACGCACATCCAGCAGGATGAACGTCTCCTGCGACCTCAATTTCTCGGACAACTCTTCGACGGTGATCTCAGGGATCATAAGCCTCCTACGCGCGCCAGAATCCACGGTGCAGCGGGCGGACGTCCGCCGAGGTGACGAAGGCTTCCGCGTCGGTGGCGTGGATGACCTCCTCCACCCGGGGCACATCCTTACGCTGCACACTGACACTGAGGATGTGGACCATGCCATCCTTACCGCGCGCGGGGATCTCGGTCACGGCGAAGCCCGTCTCGCGTAGGTGCTCGGCCAGGACCACGCCGCGGCTGGGGCTGAAGATCTGCAATTGGATGTGGCCGATTGCCAGCCGCTCTTCGATCCACATGCCGACCACGTTGCCGGTGGCGAAGCCCGCAGCATACCCGAGGATATTGAGCGGGTTGTCCAGATTGGAGAGCACATTGGTGATTGCGATGATGTACACCACCGATTGGAAAAATCCCAACAGCCAGGAGATGCCCTTGCGGCCGCGCACCACGAACAACAGGCGCAGGGTATCGAGTGACATATCTACCACGCGCAGGCCGAAGATGCTGGCCGCGGCGATCCAGGCAGAGGGAGTGAGAAGGAATTCGAACATGGTTTACTCGCTTTTCTGGTTTCACCAACCATTATAAACAAACATCCCGCGGTTCTGGCCTGTCACAGGGAGACCCGCGGGATGAAGTCAATGCAGAACGGTTTACTTCTTCTTGCCGACAGACTTCGGCAGCGCGGGGACGTACAGGCGCTCGACGTATTCCTTGACCATGCGGCGGGTGCTGAACTGCGGCGTGACCGTGCGCAGCGACTCTTTGACGCGCTCGATCCATTCACGCGGCAGCCAATTGACCACCTCTCGCTCGTAGTAGAGCGGAATGATCTCGTTCTCCAGCAGGCTGTACAGACTGTCGGCGTCGGCCTTATCCTGGGCCTCGCTGGATTCCACTTCGCGGTCTTCGCCAATGGCCCAGCCGTTGCGGCCGTTGTAGGCTTCGCGCCACCAGCCGTCGAGGATGGAGAAATTGAGCACGCCGTTCAGGCCCGCCTTCATGCCCGAAGTGCCCGAGGCCTCCAGCGGACGGCGCGGGGTGTTCAGCCACACATCCACGCCCTGGACAAGGTAGCGGGCCACGTTCATGTCGTAGTCTTCGAGGAAGACCAGGCGTCCGCCGTTCTCGGCCTTCTTGACTGTACGATAGATTTCCTGGATCAGACGTTTGCCCGGGTCGTCCGCGGGATGGGCCTTGCCCGCAAAGATAATCTGCACGGGCATGTTCGGCTGGTTGATCAACTTGAACAGGCGCTCCACATCCGAGAGGATCAGGCTGGCGCGCTTGTAGGTGGCGAAGCGTCGCGCAAAGCCGATGGTCAGCGCGTAGGGGTTGAGCAGCACGCCCGAGGCCACCACCTGCACGGGATGGAAGCCACCGTGCGTCCAGCGGTCGCGGACACGGTCACGCAGATAGAAGGCCAGTTTGCGCTTCTGGTGCATGCGCACGGCCCATAGTTCTTCGGCGGGAACGTCGCTCAGTTTGCTCCAAATGCCAGGCTCGTCGAGGCGTTCCATCCAGTCCGCGCCGAGATATTTGCTCAATAACACGCGCAGGCGTCGGGACATCCAGTTGGCGGTGTGGACGCCGTTGGTGACATAGGTGATCGGGACATCGTCCTCGTCGGCGGCCTCGGGCCACAGGAAGTTCCACATCTTGCGGCTGACGTGTCCGTGCAGTTCGGAGACGGCATTGCGCCCCTGCGAATAGCGCAGGGCCAGCACGCCCATGCTGAAGGATTCGCCCCACGGCATCTGGTGGCGCGCCAGGTCGATGAATTGCTCGCGGTTCAGGCCGAGTTCGGGCCAGAGCGAGCCGAGGTACTTGTCCATCAGCCAGAGCGGGAATTCGTCATTGCCCGCGGGGACGGGGGTGTGCGTGGTGAAGACGTTCTGTCCACGAGTCTGCTCGATGGCTTCTTCGAAGGAGGAGCCCGCCGCAACGAGTTCGCGCGCCCGCTCCAGGGTCAGGAAGGCGGCGTGGCCCTCGTTCATGTGCCAGACCGAGGGGCTGTATCCCAGCGCGCGCAGGGCGCGGACACCGCCCACACCGAGCAGCACTTCCTGCATCACGCGCTTGTCGAGGTCCGACCAGTACAGGCGGGCGGTCAGCAGACGGTCGTCCTGGCTGTTGCCGTCGGCGTTTGAGTCGAGCAGGATGAGCGGGATTCGTCCGACGCGGACTTCCCAAAGGCGCAGGGAGATCAGGCGGTCGGGCATTTGCACCGAAACGGTGAGGGGCTTGCCGTCCGCGTCGAGGATCGGCAGGACGGGCAGGTGATTGAAGTCCATCGGGTTGTTGACCGCTTCCTGCCAGCCGTCTTCGGTGATGCGCTGGGAGAAGTAGCCCTGGGCGTACATGAAGCCCACGCCTGCCAGGGGCAGGCCGAGGTCCGAGGCTTCTTTCAAGTGGTCGCCCGCCAGCACGCCCAAGCCGCCCGAGTAAATTGGCAGGGTCTCGTGCAGGCCGAATTCCATCGAGAAGTAGGCGATGGAATTCAGTTCGGGGTGGGCCGTTGCAGACCAGGTCTTCTGCTGGGCGAGGTACTCGTCGAAGGTCTGGAAGACGCGGTCGTACAGGTCCACGTAGACTTTGTCCTGTGCGGCGTCGTTCAGCTTGGAACGTTCCAACTCGCGGAGCAAACGGATGGGATTATGCGAGAGGCGTTCCCACAGGTCATTGTCGAGGCGGTTGAAGAGACGCTGCGCGTCGGGCTGCCAGGTCCACCACAGGTTGTAGGCCAGCTCGCGCAGGCGCACAATGCGGCGGGGAAGATCAAAATGATTAGGGAGTTTGGTATGAAATGCATCCATGGCGGGCAATCATACCACGCCCGTCTGGCATTTTATTAATTTGTCTGGGCAACTAACAAAAACGAAAACGCCCTCATTTTGGGTGAGAGCGTTTCCAGGCGAGGCCTTGTTTTCCGTTTTGAACTGCAAAGGCTGCAGAGTTTTTTCGGGGATGTATCCGCGATTGTGCGGGGAGGCTTCCCGTTTATTTCTTCGGACAGCGCTGCGGCTCTTCGTAGGTCCCCGTGAAGCCGTAGGCATCGCGGCAGACGTTGTCCACGGCAAAGAGCACCTTGAGAGGATAGAAATCCTTCTCTTCGATCTGTGGCGAACCCGCCTCCGCTTCGGTGTAGCGGTCGACATAATCGAGGCTGGTGATGTCCTTGAAACCCGCATCGGCCAGCACGCCATACATGAAGCGATTCTCGGCCAGCGAGATCTTGAAGGCAAATTGGACGGTGGCCAGTTTGCCCGCGTTGATGCGCACGAAAGCCAGGTCTGGGTCATTGCCCAGGCCGCCATCGAAGATAACAGTATCGTAGCCGTTGCCGGGCAGGGGTGCGTCGGTGTTCTCGGCGGAGAGTCCGCCTGTGTCATGGTCAGTATCCTTCGCCACAATGACATTATCGGCGGACCAGGCCACTTTGTAAGGCGGACGGGCCATAACGATGTAATCGCCATAACCGTCGGCGTCCAGGTCTAGCTCCACGGCATACTGGATGCCCAGTTCGTTATTCGGATTTGCGCCGACCAACTGGATCGAGACGTAGTAGAACTTCTCGTCGCGGCTCAGGTTATACGAGACGATGTCCAGGTCGGGGACGTAGGTCATATCCTGCAAGAAGGGTCGCTCGAAAAGGTTGCTTTTGTACTTGTCGCCATAGGGCGCTCGTTTCTGGGCGGCGGTGTCTACCGAGGTGGCGTCATAGATCAACTTACCCACCTTGACCGTGTCGGCGGGAGTCAGCATGTGAGCGATGGCGACGGTCGGCGTGGGCGGGACCAGCGTATCGGTCGGGGTGATCGTGGCGATGGGGACGTCCGTTTGGGTGGGCGGCGCGACGAAGACCGTCGGCGTTTCAGTGAAGGACGGCGCCGCCGTCGGCGCGGCAGGCGACCCGACGCCCGGGAACGAGCAGGCCAGCGCCGCCACAACCAATAACGAAAGCGCCGCAAACACAGAGCGGGAGATGGTGGGTCTCATGGCAGTCTCCTATTGCGACAAGGCACAGCGGAACCCGACGTACGCGCCGTAATAGGCGGGGTCGAGCTTCAGGCGGATGTCGGTGCGGACGTTACCGCCGTTGCCGCCAAAGGTATGCCACGAACCGCCGCGCGCCATGCGCTGGCCGGGCGTGGTCAGGTCTTCGCGGCCGTCGGCAGCGTCGTAGGGATAGAACTTGAACAGCGAACTGGTCCATTCCCAGACGTTGCCCGCCATGCCGTACACGCCAAAGGGACTCTGCCCGTTCGCGTACTGGTCCACGGGGGTGGTATCTCCGACGCAGCCGGCTGCGTTGGCAAAACTGCAATCCACTTTTTCGCCCCATGGGTAGGAACGGCCGTCCGCGCCGCGCGCGGCGAATTCCCATTCGGCCTCGGTGGGCAGGCGCGCGCCGCGCCATTCGCAATAGGTTTTGGCCATCTTCCAATCCACGTAGATGACCGGGTAGTTGGCAAAGACCGGGCTGCCGTAATACGAAGTGCGCGTGGCCGACCCCGCCTGCTGCGGACGCCTGCACTCGCGCGCGAACACGCAGGCGTCGTACATTTCGTTGGTGACCTCGAACTTGTCGATGTAGAAGGGCGCCACGCTCACCTGGCTGGCGGGACGCGAATCCGCTTCACCCGTGTCGCTGCCCATCGCAAACTCGCCGCCGGGGATGAAGCGCATGGGCACATTCTTCGCATCGCGGATCTCGTCGGGGAGCGGCGTGATGGTCGGGACGAGGGTTTCGGTCGGCGCGAGGGTGGGAGCGGGCGTCTCAGTGAACGGGACGGCGGTTCCCGTCGGCGGGAGCGTGGCCGCCAGGGTGGCCGTGGACGTGGGGCTGGGCGCGGCCAATAAGCCGAATCCACCGCTGGCGAAGAAAACACCGCCCGCCACGACAATCAAGGCCAGGACGGCAAGCGCCACCCACAGGGCAGGGAATCCCTTTTTAGCGGAGCCCGTCGGCAGCGCGGTGGGAAGTTCCGCTTTGTGGGCGCGCCCAGTCATGTGGTCGCGCAGGATCTCAGGGCGGGTGTTGGTGGCGTCCACGGCGCGGCCCGCCAACAGGTTGTCCAATTCCTGAGCAAAGGTGCGCACGTCGGGGTAGCGGTCAGCAGGGTCTTTGGCCAGCGCCTTGAGCAGCACCGACTCGACGTTCTGCGGCAGGTCGGGGATGTAGGTCTTGGGCAGCGGCAGCGATTCGGTGGCCTGCTTGAGCAGGATGCCCGCGGGCGTGTCGGCAGTGTATGGGCGATGACCCGTAACCATCTCGTACAACACCACGCCCAACGAATACAGGTCAGACTGGGCGGTGGGCTCCCCGGTCCACTGCTCGGGGGCCATGTAATCGGGCGTGCCGATGCCCATGCCCGTGCCCGTGATGCTGGTGGATTCCTTGTCCTTCTCGAACAGTTTCGCCAGGCCGAAGTCGCTCAGCAGCGGTTGGCCATCTTCGGTCATCAGGATGTTGGACGGCTTGACGTCGCGGTTGATGATGCCGCGCTCGTGGACGTACTCCAGCGCGCGCGCGATGGGCAGCAACATGCGCACGGCGTCGCGCCACTTCATGGGCGGCAGGGGATAGCCGAGGCGGTCTTTGAGCGTTCCGCCGCCCACATACACCATCACCAGGTATGGCGAGCCTTCATGTTCGCCGTAGTCGATCACGCCCACGATGTTGGGATGCGACAACTTGCCCAACGCCTTGGCCTCGCGCTCGAAACGCTTGAGCAGCATATCGAGGTCTTCAGGCGGGAAGGCGTCGCGGCGGATGACCTTGATGGCCACATCGCGTTCGAGGCGCGGGTCGTGCGCCTTGTACACGGTGGCCATGCCGCCCTCCCCCAGGAGTTCCAGGACTTGATAACGTCCGACCTGTTGTCCGATCAAATCCGACATAGACAATTTCCTTCTCAATTCAAACGGCGTCGAAAAACTTGAAACAATAGCTGACCAATTATACGCGACAATGCCGCCCAAAAAACTCTTGGGGGATGTATTCGCCCGCCGCCAAATCGCTGTACAATGGGAAGATGCCCGCCGTTCAACTCTTCATCACCTGCCTGATCGATTCGTTCTACCCGCACG
>CALLJA010000395.1 GCA_938008865.1 uncultured Anaerolineales bacterium | reverse complement strand
GTCACACCGCCGCCCTGCCCTTCCTGATGGAGGCCCTGCGGGACTCGTTCTGGTGGTATGAGCGCGAACAGACCGCCAGCGACCTGTTGGACGCCATCGAGGCCATGGGGCCTGACGCCGTCGAGCCGCTGATCGAGGCCCTGGCCGACCGTGAAGGCACGGTGCGCAAGTTTGCGGCCATCATCCTGGGAGAATTGAAGGATGTCCGCGCGGTGGAGGAATTGGGCATGGCGCTCTACGACCTGCACCACGAGGTCAGCCGCGTGGCCGCCGAAGCGCTCGGCAAGATCGGGGCGCCCGCCGTGGACGTCCTGGCCGAGGCCCTGCGCCACGCCGAGGCGGGTGTACGCGAACACGCCATCCTCGGCCTGGGCATGATCCAGGACCCGCGCGTCGCTCCCCTACTGATCGACATGCTCCAGGATCCCGAACGCTTTGTGCAGAAACAGGCCATCCTCGCGCTGGGAGGCTTGCGTGATCCACGGGCCCTCGCCGCCTTGAAGGAGCTCGCCAATCACCGCTCCGACCGTGAGTTTTCCGCCCTGGCGCGGGAATTGTTGAACAAAAACGCGTGACGTCAAAAATAAAAAGTCGGAGCCGTTGCTCCGACTTTTTTGTTCAGGCTTTCTTGCCTTCCATATCGAAACCTGGGATGCGCGTGTTATTCTCCATCCAACGCAGCACCAGGTCGAGCAGATACACCATCGCCAGATAGATGATTGCCACCGCCAGGTACGAAGCAATGGGATCATAAGTCTTGGCCGCGATGGATTTGGCCTTGGCCATCAACTCGGGTACGGCGATCAGGAACACCACCGCCGTGGACTTGAGCAGCGAGACCGGTTCGTTCGACCAGGCGGGGATCGCCAACCGCAGCGCCTGCGGCAGGATGACGTGCCAGACCGTCTTCCAGCGCGAGAGGCCGATGGCGCGCCCCGCCATCATCTGTCCCTCGCCGATGGCCAGCAAGGAGCCGCGCAGGTATTCGGCCTGGTAAGCGCCGCTGTTCAGCCCCAGCGCGAGAAAAGCCGAGAGTTCGCGCGAGAGCGTAATACCC
>CALLJA010000394.1 GCA_938008865.1 uncultured Anaerolineales bacterium | reverse complement strand
CGGGTCAATGCGGCGCTGGGTGGGATGGCGGCCCTGTTGATGAGCGCTGTCGCCCTGTTCCTGCCCATCGACACGGCGCTGCTGATTGGTCCCGTTTCGCTCAAAGTGGCGTCCTCGCTGCAGATCCTTGGGCGCAGCCTGGTGCTGAATTCAGCCGACGCGGCCCTGCTCGCGATCCTGTATGGGTTGGCTTCGCTGTGGTTCTTCGGCTCGGAGGCGGCGGGCGCGGCCCGCAGGCTGGTGCCGCTGGGGATGGGCATCCTGGCCCTGCTGGTGGCGTCCATTGCGGTGGAGCCGTTCCTGTTCGCGGCCATCTTCATCGAAATAGCCGCCTTGTTGAGCATTCCGTTGCTTTCGCCGCCCGCGCAACCGCTCGGGCGGGGCGTAACGCGTTTCCTCGTGTACCAAACCCTGGCCATGCCGTTCATCCTCTTCGCCGGCTGGATGCTGGAAGGCGTGGAATCGAGCCCGGGCGACCTGGCATTGACCTTGCAGGCCGCCACCATGCTCGGTATGGGCTTTGCCTTCCTGCTGGCGGTATTCCCTCTCTACAACTGGATGCCCATGCTGGCGGAAGAGGCGCCGCCCTTCGTGACGGGCTTCATGTTGTGGAGCCTGCCGACCATCACGATCGTGTTCGGTCTGGGCTTCCTCGATAACTACACCTGGCTGCGGACCTCACCCGCGCTGGCGGGCGCGCTGCAACTTTCGGGCGTGCTGATGGTGACGACGGCGGGCGTGTGGGCGGCGTTCCAGCGCCACCTCGGGCGCATCATGGCTTACGCCGCCGTGGCTGAGACGGGCTTTGCCATCCTGGCGCTCAGTATCCAGCCTTCGGCCCACTCGCTCGCGGTCATCTTCCTGAGCCTGATCCCGCGCGGGCTGGGGCTGGCGCTTTGGGCGCTGGGCCTTACTGTGTTGGCAAACCGCGCAGGCTCGCTTAAGTTTTCGGCGGTCAAGGGCATGGCGCGCTCCCATCCGCTGGCTGTGCTGGGGATCGTGCTGGCGCACCTCTCGACGGCAGGCTTCCCGCTGCTGGCGGGCTTCCCGCCGCGCCTGGGATTATGGGAAGGGCTGGCGGGCAACTCGCTGCTGCTGGCCGTCTGGCTGCTGGTGGGCACCCTCGGCCTGCTGACGGGCGCCGTGCGCTCGCTGGCGGCGCTGGTGATGGCGCCCGAGTACGCGCCCTGGGAGTCGAACGAGACCTGGACGCAGCGCATCATGCTCGGGCTGGGCATCCTGGGCTTGTTCCTCCTGGGTGTCTTCCCGCAGGTGGTCGGTCCGCTGTTGGAGAATCTCCCGCTCATGTTCTCCCGCCTGGGACAATGAACTGGCGTGCTATAATGCCCGCAACTTTTCGGAGGACGCATGGAATTCGAACAGATCATCAAACGCCTGGACTGGCTGGAAACCGAACAGCGCAAGACCAAGGCCGACATCGCCGCGCTGGACAACAAACTGACCGCCGTCGAGACCTCGGTGGACGCGGTCTCCAGACAGGTCAAGACCCTCGGCAAGGATATTGCGGATGTGGCCTCCTCCGCCTCGCGCCTGAACCAGTTTACCGAGATGCTTTCCAAGCAGCGCGATGATTTCAACCGCGCCCTGGATGAGATCGAAAAAAAATATCTGCGCCGCGAGCAGGACGCCACCAAACGCCACCTGGACGAACTCGAACCCGTCAAGGTGGAATTGGAAAAACTGAAGAGTTCGGTGCCCGCCGACATTGCGGCCATCAAGGCCGACCTCAAGGTGCGCTTCACCGACCAGCTGCGCCTGGCCGACAAGGTGGCTGAGGTCAGGCCGCAGATCGACGAAGTACTGAAGGTCTACGAAGAGGTCAAAGGTACGCAGCGCATCCTCGATGAGAACCGCCGCCAGGACGTCAAACGGGTGGCCGACCTGCAGGGCGAACTGACCGCCCTGCGCAAACGCATCGACGAAGTGCGCGGCCGCTCGGACCTGAGTAATGACGCCGTCCGCAACATGGAGAACCGCATCGCCGAACTCCTGACCTCCGAATCCGAGCGCAAGGCCGCCCAGCAGGCTTTCATCGAACAGCAATCACTGGCGCAGATCGAGCGCGACCGCTCGCTCAAGGCCTGGAACGAAAAACTCGAAGAATTCAAGACCACCAGTCACACGCTCGACACGCAGATGATCGTCCTTGACGAAACCCTGCGCACGTCCAGGAAGGTCCAGGAGACCTACGTGGAACTCAACACAAAACTCGAGCGCCGCATCACCGAGGTGGCCGAAATGCAACGCCTGGCCGAAGACCGCGTGCGCCAGGAATGGGTCACCTTCAAGGCCGACGACCAGAAACGCTGGACGGGTCATTCGCTTTCGCAGGAAGAATCCATGCGCGATCTGCGCAAGGATATGGAACGCTACGAAGCTCGCGCTGCCAGCCTCGACGATGCCATGCAGGTGGTGCAGGACCAGATGAACCAGGTCACCGAGGCCACTGAAAAGCAATTGCAGGAGTTGATGAACGTTGCTCACGAGTGGCTGACCTCCTACGAGCGCATCATGGGCCACGGCAAGAAGCCTGCCAGGAAATCCAGCCGCTAACCCATGCGCGTCATTGGCACCGCAGGCCATGTCGACCACGGCAAGTCCACGCTGATCGCGGCCCTCACGGGCGTCCACCCCGACCGCCTTAAAGAGGAACAGGCCCGCGAGATGACCATCGAACTCGGCTTCGGCTGGATGACCCTGCCGAACGGCGAAGAGGTCGGCATCGTGGACGTTCCTGGTCACCGTGACTTCATCGAGAACATGCTGGCAGGCATCGGCGGAATCGACGCCGCGCTGCTGGTCATCGCCGCCGACGAGGGCGTGATGCCGCAAACCCGCGAGCATCTTGCCATCCTGGACTTGTTGCAGATCCCTGCGGGGTTGATCGTCCTGACCAAGACCGACCTGGCCCCCGACCCCGACTGGCTGGACCTGCTCGAAGCGGATATCCGCGCCGCCGTGGTCGATACCGTCCTGCGGGATGCGCCCATCGTGCGCGTCTCCGCCCGCAACAAAATCGGCCTGGACGTTTTGCTCCAATCCCTGACCCAACTCCTCGAAACCAAACCCGCCCGCCCCGACCTGGGCCGTCCGCGCCTGCCAGTCGACCGCGTCTTTAGCATGAGCGGATTCGGCACGGTCGTGACGGGCACGCTCAGCGATGGGACGCTGTCCGTGGGGGACGAAGTGCAGATCCTGCCGAGCGGGCAGGCGGGACGCGTGCGTGGCCTGCAAACACATAAGAAGAAAGAGGAACAGGCTGCGCCTGGTTCGCGCACGGCGGTCAATATCTCGGGCGTGAACACCGAGGAGGTGCGCCGCGGCGAGGTGATCGTGCGCCCGAATCAATATCAGCCCACGCGCCGCATCGATGCGCGTCTCCGTTTGTTGAAAGATGTTTCCTCTCCGCTCAAACACGGCAGCGAGGTCAAGGTCTTTGTCGGCGCGAGTGAGACGGTTGCCATGCTGCGCCTGCTCGGCGCGGAGCAGTTCGAGCCGGGGCAGGCGGGCTGGATCCAGCTGGAACTGCGTGACCCCGTGGTGACCGTGCGCGGCGACCGTTACATCCTGCGCCGCCCCTCGCCCGGCGAGACGCTGGGCGGCGGCGTGATCGTGGACCCTCAACCCAAGGGACGCCACAAGCGCATGGATGAGTCGGTGCTCAAGTCGCTCGAGGCGCTGGCGCAAGGCTCGCCCGCTGATGTGTTGTTCGAGGCCGCGCTGGCGCTCCAGGCTGCCTCGCTGAGAGAGTTGGTATCCCGCTCGCGGCTCGAGTCTGCATCCGCGGGTGAAGCCCTGACCGAATTGTTGGAAAGTGGAAGATTGATTTTGCTCGAAGAGGGAGTACCGTCTGTCACGAGCGATTTACTGGCGCTGGCCCTGCCGCATTGGAACTCCCTGCGCGAAAAGACCTTGCAGACCGTGGGTGCCCATCATCAAACTTATCCGTTACGGCGCGGCATTCCGCGCGAGGAGTTGAAGTCCAAACTCAAACTCCAGCCGCGAATCTTCAATGCGTTTCTATCGCAGATCGTTGCGCGCGGCTTGCTGGTGGAGCAACGTAAATCCAAAACCGAGAACCTCGTCAGCCTGCCCACGCACGAGGTCCGCTTCGATGACGGGCAGCAGGCCAGGGTCCAGGCGTTGCTGCGCAAGGCTGCGGCCAGTCCGTACGCGCCGCCTTCCGTCAAGGAATGTCAGGCCGAGGTCGGCGAGGAACTGCTGAATGCGTTGATCGACTCTGGCCGGTTGGTGAGCGTCTCGCAGGAGGTCCTCTTCCGCAAAGAGGATTATGATGCGATGGTGATAAAGATCAAGTCGACGCTCGTGCAGAACGGACAGATCTCCCTGGCCGAGGTCCGTGACCTGTTCAACACCAGCCGTAAGTATGCACAGGCTTTGCTCGAACATCTGGATGTCATCGGTATCACGATGCGCGCTGGAGATTTTAGGAAATTGCGCCCTCGCTGACTTGCCGAATCACTGACTCACTGAATCGCCGAATTGCTGACTCGTTGAATCGCTGAATCTTAAGAATCGAGGTATCCATGTGCGGACGTTTTACTTTAACCGTTGACCCTGCCGAACTCAAAGACGCCTTCACCGAATTCACCTTTCCCTCCCAATTTGCCCCGCGCTTCAACATCGCGCCGACCCAGCCCATCCTGGCCATTCCCAACGATGCGAAGAATCAGGCTGATTTCTTCATTTGGGGTTTGATCCCCTCCTGGGCCAAGGACCCGACCATCGGTCAGCGGCTGATCAATGCGCGCGCTGAGACGCTGGGCGAAAAGCCGTCCTTCCGCGGCGGATTCAAATACAAGCGCTGTCTGATCCTGGCAGACGGTTTCTACGAGTGGCAGGCCCAGCCTGGCGTCAAGACCAAGGTTCCGCATTTCATCTTCCTCCAAGACCGTCATCCCTTTGCCTTTGCGGGCCTCTGGGACGAATGGCACTCGCCCGACGGCGGCTCGCTCCGCTCGGCCACCATCATCACCACCGAACCAAACGAGTTGATGTCTAGGCTGCATAACCGCATGCCCGTCATCCTCGACGCCGCCGATTATGCCGAATGGCTCGACCCCGCGCCGCGCGCGCCCGAGAGCCTGGCTCACCTGCTCAGGCCCTTCCCCGCGGATAGAATGTCTGCCCATCCCGTTTCGACGCTGGTCAACACTCCTGCCAACGACCGCCCCGAATTGGTTGTGCCTGTGTAGGTAAGCACGGCGGGACGGGTGACCATCGCAGTTCTATCGGTCTTGCTGTGCCCCTGCCATTGCATCATGAACATCAAATTCGCCATTATCAACCGCTTCCCCGCCCTGGCTTCGCGGGACTTTGTGTTGTTCATCATCGGACAGTTCGTCTCGGTCATCGGCACGTGGATGCAGAACACCGTCCAGCCCTACCTGGCCTATGACATCTCCAGAAGTTCCCTCGACCTGGGCCTGATTGGTGCAGCCTCGACCCTGCCCACCTTTTTGCTGGCCCTGCCTGCAGGGGTGCTGGTTGAGCGCTGGGACAAACGCAAGACGGTCATCATCCTGCAGGCGGTCATGGGGGCGCTGGCCTTTGTCCTGGCTGCGTTGACCTTCAGTCGCCAGATCCAGATCTGGCATATCGCGCTGATCGCCTTTGTCTTCGGCACGGCCAGCGCCGTCGAGATCACCGCCCGCCAGGCCATGCTGATTGAGTTGGTGGGGCGCGAGGCCCTGCCGAGCGCCATTGCCCTGCAGACCACCGCTTTCAACCTGGGGCGTGTGTTGGGTCCCAGCCTGGCTGCGCCTTTCATGGCGGCAGGCAGCGAGGGCAACGCCTTCCTCGTGAACGGATTGAGTTTCCTGTTCGTGATCGTCGGCCTGCTCTTTGCGCGGACCCGTTACCAGGTCCCGCGCGAGGAAGGCGGGGAACGCGATTTGATGCGCGAGTTCTTCGAGGGCGCGGGTTACATCCTGAGCAACCGCGTGGTCGGTTCCATCGTGCTGATGGCAGGACTGCTCGGTATGTTCGGTATGCCGCTCTTGCAGCAACTGCCCGCCCTGGCGCGCGACGTATTGAGGACGCTTCAAGATACCGAGACGCTGGTGGCGCTGCGCACCAGCCAGGTGTATATCGCACAGGGAGTCGGCGCGCTGGGGGCGGCCCTGTTGGCGGCCTATTTCAGCAGTGCGCGCCGCAAGGGCTGGATCCTCACACTCGGGCAGATCGCCTTCACGGTCGGGGTGGTCTTCCTTAGCGGCGTCACCTACCTGCCGCTGGCGTTGACGCTGCTGGCCATCGTCGGTTGGGGCTCGGTCACACAGCTGGTGTCGATGAATACGCTGGTGCAGTTGGAAGTTCCCAATGGTCTGCGCGGACGGGTGTTCAGTTTCTACCTGTGGGCCTTGCAGGGCGTTGCGCCCCTGGGCAGCCTGCTGGTTGGCTGGAGCGCGCAGGTTTGGAGCTTGCCCGTCAGCATGCTGGCCTGCGGACTCTTCCTGCTGGCGGCCTTTGTCCTGATCCACCTGTTCAACCCGGGCCTGCGCGCTGCCGAGGGTTAACGCAGCATGAGTGTTCGGCTTGACGGGGACGAAACCGCCCTGTTATGATACCCAGCGGAGACCTTGAACCTGTATGGATAACAAACTGCCCCTGGAGCCGCCCGCAGGGGATGAAAACCAAAGCGAGCGGAAGACCCGAGCCCCGGGTCCGCTTGCGCGCCTGACGAGCCTCCTGCTCCAGATGGGGCTGGGGGAATCCCTGTTGCGCGTCAGCACCAACGTGCTGTCGGTGGTCGCCATTGTGGCGGTGATCTGGCTGGTGCAGGCCTTCTATCGTCAGGGCGCGTTCGATGCCTCAGCCGCCGAAGCGGGACCCACCCAAACGGCGGTAAATGCGCCCTCCGTCCCTGCAGATGATTCTTCTTCTGCGGGTATCACGCGCCTGGCTCAGATCCACACGATTATCCCCAGCCGACCGCGCCAGAATATCGAGACCTACACCGTCCAAGCTGGCGATACCGTCTCGGGCATTGCCGAGAAGTTCGGCCTGCAGCCTGCCACCGTCTTTGCCGCCAACTTCGACGTGTTGCAGGACGATCCGCACAGCCTGCGTCCGAATCAAACCTTGCGCATCCTGCCCGTGGACGGTGTGTACTGGGAATGGCAGGGCGGCATCCCTTTCGGTCAGTGGGCCGAGTATTTCAAGGTCAAGCCCGAAGACATCATCAATTACGCGCCCAATGAGATCGATGCCGCCAGCGTGGGCGGGGACTATGCCAATGCCAACATCCCGACGGGCAAGTTCCTGATCGTGCCCAACGGCGTGTACCAGTACCACACCCCGGGCGGGATGCCGCTGGGCATCACCCGCGATACCCCCGCCTCTGCTCAGGTGGCGGGACCTGGCTCCTGCCCGCCCGTCAACGGCGGCGCAGTGGGGTACGGCACCTTCGTCTACCCGACCGACAAGCACGTCCTCTCGGGTTTCGACTATTCCACCAAGACCAATCATCTCGGCATCGACTTGATGGGCCTGGAGGGCGCCAACGTGTACGCCGCAGACGGCGGCGTGGTGGTGTACGCGGGCTGGAACAATTACGGTTACGGAAATATGGTCATGATCGACCACGGAACAGGCTTCCAGTCGCTGTATGCGCACTTGAGCGCCTGGTTTGTCAACTGCGGCGACAACGTGACCCAGAGTCAGGTCATCGGCTCGGTTGGCACGACAGGAAACTCCAGCGGCCCACACCTGCACTTCGAGGTCCGTACGGCCTCGGTGGTGATCAACCCGTGGGATGTGCTGCCGCCTCCCTAGCCGATCCCTGATATTTTCTTATGAAGACGACTGACTTCCACTACCATCTGCCCGAATCTTCCATTGCGCAGACGCCTGCCGAGCCGCGCGATTTCTCGCGCCTGTTGGTGCTGGACCGCGCCGCAGGCGGCCTCGACCATCGCATCTTCCGCGAGATCGTGGATTACCTGCAACCAGGCGACCTGCTGGTGCTCAACCAGACACGCGTCATCCCTGCGCGCATCTTTGCCCGCAAAGAGACAGGTGGCAAGGTTGAATTGCTTCTCTTGCGCCGCCGCGACGTGCTGCTCTGGGAGGCGTTGGTGGGGGGCAAGGGGTTGAGCATTGGGAAGAAGGTCGTCGTGGAGGATGGCCCCCAGGCAGAGATCGTCGAACTGCTCAACGGCTCCGAGCGGCTGATCCGCTTCAGCGAACCCATCGAGCCGTACTTCCCCAAAGTGGGCAATGTCCCCCTGCCGCCGTACATCCACGAGAAGCTGTCGGACCCCGAGCGCTATCAGACCGTGTATGCGCGTGAGCCAGGTTCCGCCGCCGCGCCGACGGCTGGACTGCACTTCACGCCGCGCCTGCTGGACGAGGTCCAGGCCAAAGGGGTGAAGATCGCCTACGTCACCCTGCACGTCGGGCTGGATACGTTTGCGCCTGTCACCGAAGAGAACCCCGAGGAACACAAAATTCACACCGAGTGGTGCGAACTGCCGCAAGTCACCGCCGACGCCATCAACGCCACCCGCGCCGCGGGCGGACGGGTCATCGCGGTGGGGACAACCTCTGTGCGCACACTTGAAACTGCCAATATAGGGCAGGATGGCATCCTGCCTTTTATCGGCCCAACTTCCATCTACATTCTGCCAGGCTACACATTCCAGGTTGTGGACGCGATGATCACCAACTTCCATCTGCCAAAATCCACGCTGCTCATGCTGGTCAGCGCTTTTGCGGGGCGGGAGCGAATCCTCTCGGCCTACGAAACCGCCATTCGGGAAGGATATCGCTTTTACTCGTTCGGTGACGCAATGTTGATCCTGTAAATCGTTTTGCTGCAAGGGGTACAATCATCTCATGGATTTGAAAACACTACACACTGAGATCGTTACCTGTCGAAAATGCCCGCGCCTGGTGGAGTGGCGCGAGGAAGTGGCGCGCGTTAAGCGCAAGGCCTATCGCGACCAGGAGTATTGGGGTAAGCCCGTGCCTGGCTTTGGCGACCCGCGCGCACGTGCGCTCGTGGTGGGACTCGCTCCTGGGGCGCACGGCTCCAACCGTACGGGACGCATGTTCACGGGCGACGCCTCGGGTAACTTTTTGTATTCCGCCTTGTACCGCGCGGGATTTGCCAGCCAGCCTGGGGCCGCACACTTGGACGATGGCCTGGCTCTGTCTGACCTGTACATCACCGCCGCTGGCCGCTGCGCTCCGCCCGATAACAAGCCCACGCCCGAGGAACTCAATACCTGTCAGTCGTATCTCGAGCGTGAGATCGAGATTTTGAAGCCAAAAGTGATCGTGGCCCTGGGTCGGATAGCATTTGAGAGGGTGCTGCGGATATATTCAGCGCGAAATTCGGCCTGGAAGTTTGCCCACGGTGCAACCTATCGCCTCGATGCGGGTCCGTGGCTGGTGTGCTCGTACCATCCCAGCCAGCAGAACACCCTGACGGGCAGGTTGACGGTTGAGATGTTCGACGCGGTGTGGGCCAGGGCCAGGTCCCTTTTGGAGATGGAATGAACCCCACCACTCTCATCACCCCTGGGGAAATCGCCCCCGACTTTGAACTGCCCGATACGCAGGGCAACCCCGTGCGCCTGTCCAGTTTCCGCGGGTCGAAACCCGTAGTACTGGCCTTCCTGCGCGGCTTCATGTGACCGTTCTGCCGCGCGCAGTTGGCGCGTATGCGCGACGAGCACCAGGCTTTTGTCGATCACGGCGCGGCCATCCTGGCTGTCGGCCCCGATAAGTTGCCGCAGTTCGTGCGTTATTGGACCAATGAGAACATCCCCTACACGGGCCTGCCCGACCCCGACCATAAAGTGGCGCGCCAGTATCGCCAGGAGGTGAATATCTTCAAGCTGGGACGCATGCCGCTGGTCTGCGTGGTGGACAAGGAGGGCCGCATCCGTTACGCCCATTTCGGCGCGACCATGTCAGACATCCCAGAGAATAAGGTGCTGTTGGGTGTAATAGACCAACTCAACGCGACATCATAAACGCATGACTCATCATACGCTCGGACAGATCGCATTTCTTGGCTCAGGCGAGACCTCGCTGGCGGGCGGACGCATCTTCGAAGCCGTGGCCCGCAGGCATACCGCGCCGCTGCGCATTGCCGTGCTTGAGACCACGGCAGGATTCGAACTGAATTCGAATCAGGTCGCGGCCCGCGTGGCCGATTTCCTCAAAACCCGTCTGCAGAATTACAAACCCATCGTGGACGTAGTCCCCGCCCGCAAACGCGGCACAGAGTTCAGCCCCGACAACCCCGAGATCCTCAAGCCGCTGTTATACGCCGACATCATCTTCATGGGGCCAGGCAGCCCGACCTACGCCGCCCGCCAACTGGCGGGGACGCTCGCCTGGGATGTGATCCGCGCGAAGCACCGACTCGGGACCACGCTGGTGTTTGCCTCCGCTGCAACCATCGCGGTCGGCGCCCATGCGCTGCCCGTGTACGAGATCTACAAGGTCGGCGAAGACGTACACGTCAAGCCTGGACTGAGTCTGTTCGCCGATTATGGCGTGACGCTTTCCTTCATCCCGCATTGGAATAACGCCGAGGGCGGCGTGGATCTCGACACCAGCCGCTGCTTTGTGGGCATGGACCGCTTTGCCGAGTGGTGTAACCTGCTCCCGCCCGAGAACGTCACCCTTGGCTTGGATGAACACACGGGCATCATCTTCGACTTCGAGAGCGACACGTGCGAGGTTAACGGGGTGAGCAGCGTCTCCCTGGTGCGGGCTTGCAAACCCGAAATCTTCGCCTCGGGTGCGAAGATTCCGCTCGAAGAGATCGGGTATTTCATCCAGCCTGAAGACCTGAGCGCGGGCATCTCCCCGCAAGCCTGGCAGATGGTGACCGAGGCGCCGCCGCTCGAAGCGGGAGGTCCGCCCGCCGAAGTGCTGGCCCTGGCCGGGCAGCGCGCCGCAGCCCGCGCCGTAAAAGACTTCGCCGCCTCCGACCGATTACGGGACCAGATCCTGGCGCTTGGATGGCAGGTGCAGGATGGCAAAGAGGGACAGAAGATCGTCAAGACGTAATCTTCCAGCGGAGGGATGCCCTCCGCTGATGTTTTAACCTGTCTGACAAAAGGTCACGGTCGCGCGGGCATTATAGGATAAAATACCCGCGTCGAATTTCACAAGGAGTATCCAATGCGCGCAGTAGACATCATCATCAAAAAACGCGACAAAGGCGAGTTGACGAAGGAAGAGATCGAATTCTTCGTGAAGGGCTTCACCGAGGGCAGTATTCCCGATTACCAGGTCTCCTCATGGGCCATGGCCATCCTGCTCAACGGCATGACCGACCGCGAGACCACCGACCTGACCATGGCCATGGCCCATAGCGGCGACGTGATGGACTTCTCTCACTTGATGGACATTGCCGTGGACAAGCACTCCACCGGCGGCGTGGGCGACAAGACCTCGCTGTTCGTGCTGCCGACGGTAGCGGCCTGCGGTCTGCCTGTGGCGAAAATGTCTGGTCGCGGACTGGGCTTCACGGGCGGCACGCTCGATAAGCTCGAGTCCATCCCAGGCTATCGCGTGGACCTTTCGATGCAGGAGTTCGAAAAGCAATTAAAGGAAATCGGCATTGTGCTGACGGGACAGTCGAAGGAACTAGCCCCCGCCGATGCGAAGCTCTATGCCCTGCGTGACGTGACAGGTACTGTGCCTTGTATTCCGCTAATCGCGTCCTCGATCATGTGCAAGAAAATCGCGGGCGGCGCGCATGCCATGGTGCTGGACGTCAAGACGGGCTCGGGCGCCTTTATGCAGACCCTTGCTGATGCGCGCCAACTGGCCGAAGCCATGACCGCCATCGGGAAACTGGCGGGCCGCGAGGTGCGCACGGTCATCTCGGATATGAACCAGCCGCTGGGCGAAGCCGTGGGCAACGCGCTCGAAGTCCGTGAGGCCATCGACGCGCTGCGTGGTGGCGGTCCTTCCGATTTCCGCGAACACGGATTGCACATGAGCGCCGAGATGCTCGTACTGGGGAAGAAGGCCAGGGACTTCACCGAAGGTCGCGAGATGGCGGAGAAAGCCATTGCTGACGGCAGTGCCTTCGAGAAGTTCCGCCAGTTGGTCCGCGCCCAGGGCGGGGACGTCTCATACGTGGACGATCCCGACAAAATGGCGAAAGCCAGTATGGTGGAAGTCATCCGCGCGCCGAAGAGCGGCTGGATTCAGCAGATCCACGCTGGCGAGGTGGGCGAGGCGGCCGTTTCGCTGGGGGCGGGTCGCGCGAAGAAGGGTGAACCCGTGGACCATGCCGTGGGCTTTATCATCCATCACAAAGTCGGTGATAGGATCGAAGCGGGCCAGCCGCTTTTCACGATCCACGCCAATAACGCGGCGGCCAAGCCTGGGGTCCAGGCGCGGGTGGCGGCGGCGCACGTCATCAGCGACAGCCCCGTTCTGCCGCTTCCGTTGTTCTACGAGTGAGAGCCGAATTCCCGCGCCCAAACGCGGGAATTTTCTCGGACTATGACCTTTGGTCTTGCATAATTGTTAAGAATCAGGCATACTTGCACCAGGAGCGCATCGATGGCTAAAGTTTCCCTGCGAATATATAACCGAGATATCGAAAGCCTGATCGACCAGGGCCACCTGGACGAGGCCATTGCCCATTGCCGTCACATCCTGCAAACCTTCCCCAAGCATCTTGAGACCTACCGTCTGCTCGGCAAGGCGTACCTGGAAGCGAAGCGCTATGACGAGGCCATAGATATCTTCTCGCGCACGCTCATGGCTGTGCCCGACGATTTCGTGTCGCACGTGGGTATGAGCATCATCCGCGACGAACAGAGCAAGCTGGACGAAGCCATCTGGCACATGCAGCGCGCCTTCGAATGCCAGCCGTCCAACTCGGCCATTCAGGGTGAATTGCGCCGCCTGTTCGGCCGCCGCGACGGGATGGAGCCGCCCAAGATCCGCATGACGCGCGGCGCGCTGGCGCACATGTACGTGCAGGGCGAGTTGTATCCGCAGGCCATCTCCGAGATCAAGGCTGTGCTCGGCCAGGAAGCCGACCGCGATGACATGAAGGTGCTGCTCGGGCGGGCCTACTTCCACGCGGGCCAGCGGGCCGACGCTTCCGACATCTGTCAGCAGCTGCTCAAGCGTTACCCGTACTGCTTCGACGCCAACCGCATCATGGTCGAACTCCTGCAAACCTCGGACAGTGTCGAAACCACCCAGGTCTATCGACACCGCGTCAACGAACTCGATCCATACGCCACTTTTGCGCAGGGACCGATCTTCCGCTCCAACGAAGTCTCAGATGCCGCCATCAACCTGGAACGCTACGAGTACACGGGCGCCGA
>CALLJA010000393.1 GCA_938008865.1 uncultured Anaerolineales bacterium | reverse complement strand
CATGAAGGACGGCGCCATCGTCGCCAACAGCGGCCACTTCAACGTCGAGATCAACATCCCTGCCCTGCAGCAAATGAGCAAGGGCCAGCCCGTCCTGGTCCGCCCGTTCGTCGAGCAGTACGAGACCAGGGACGGCCGTAAGATCAACATCCTCGGCGAAGGCCGCCTGATCAACCTGGCCTCCGCCGAAGGCCACCCCGCCTCCGTGATGGACATGTCCTTCGCCAACCAGGCCCTGGCTGCCGAATACATGGCCAAGAACGCCGCCAAACTGGAGAAGAAGGTCTACTCCGTGCCCGAGGAGATCGACAACGAGATCGCCCGCATCAAGCTCGATGCGATGGGCGTCAAGATCGATGTGCTGACCGAGGAACAGGTCAAATACCTGAACTCCTGGCAGGAAGGCACGTAGGCCTGTTTTTGCAAGATCGAAGCCAAAGGCCGCGCAATTGCGCGGCCTTTTTGGCGCCTCCGCGTCAAAAATCAATGATTGTGATTTCTGATATAATCCCTCTGCCAATTTGGCGGAATCGTCAACATTCAACCTATAAATTGTCAGGAACCCCATGCAAAACTTCTTTACACTTGCACAATTCGACGAAGTGGCGGCGGCGATTCGCGCCCGCACCTCTTACAAACCGACCGTGGCCCTCATCCTTGGCTCGGGCCTGAACGGGCTGGCTGATTCCGTTCAAAAGGCGGATGTCATCCCCTTTGGCGACCTGCCCCACTTCCCCGTCTCCACCGTTCACGGCCACGCGGGGCGGCTGGTCATCGGCGAACTGGAAGGGCAGACCGTCTTTGTCATGCAGGGCCGCATCCATTATTATGAAGGCTACAGCATGAACCAGGTCACCCTGCCGATCCGCGTCATACAGCGGCTTGGCATTGGCAGCCTGATCGTCACCAACGCGGCGGGCGGAGTCAACCCCGAGTTCCAGCCCGGCGATGTGATGCTCATCACCGACAACCTCAACCTGATGGGCATGACGGGCGCCAATCCGCTCTTTGGCCCCAACATCGACGAACTGGGCACACGCTTCCCCGACATGAGCCAGGCCTATGATCGCGAGTATCAGGACCTGGCCCGCCGCGTGGCGCGCGAGAGCAACTTGACCCTGCGCGAAGGTGTGTATGCCGGCCTGAGCGGCCCCTCCTTCGAATCCCCCGCCGACCTGCGCTTCCTGCGCCTGGCGGGCGCGGACTCGGTCGGCATGTCCACCGTGCCCGAGGTGATCGTGGCCCGTCACGGCGGGATGCGCGTCCTTGGTTTCTCTGGCATCAGCAACAAAGCCAACCTCGACGGCTCCACCGTCACCACGCACGAAGAGGTGATTGAGGCGGGCCGCGTCATCACGCCCAAGATCGAAACGCTGGTCCGCGGCGTGTTGCGCGGGATGTAGGGCCGTCCATCGGAATGACGAATCTGGTCCGCGCTCTGGACAGTTATAAAGAGGGCATCTTTCTTGTTCTCTTGATCGGGGCCGTCCTGGCATTCCGCTGGCTGTGGAAGTCGTGGCGCGAATGGCAGATGTCGGTGTACAAACTGGAGCGCGAATTCGCCATGCGCCGCCTGAGTCAGGCTGTCACCTTCAGCCTGGTGGTGGTTGTCCTGTTGTGCGCCGAGGCGGCCCTGGTCGTCTTTGTCATCCCGGGCCTGCCCGCCAGTTTCTTCATCCCAACGCCTACCATGGACGTGCTGGCTCAGCCTGTTGGCACGCTCTCGCCCGACCAGATGACCCAGGCTGTGGCGGCGCCCCAGCCCGCCGTCTCGGCCAACATGCAAGGCTGTGTGCCCAACCAGATCATGATTTCTTCGCCCAAACCCGGCGAGGAGGTGAAGGGCAAGATCGAGGTCAAAGGCACGGTCAACATCCCCAATTTCGGCTTCTATAAATACGAGGTCGCCCTGCGCGGCAGTGATACTTGGGCCACCATCCTGGCGGGCACCGATGTGAGAATCGACGCCCCGCTCGGCCAGTGGGATACCACGGCTCTGACCCCGGGCGACTATCAACTGCGCGTCGTTGTGACCGACAACAAGGGCGTTGCCCTCACGCCCTGCATCATCCCCATCCGAGTCCTGGCACCCTGAATATGACCGACATCCAGATCAGCCCCACCGTACCGACCGACCTCTCGCGCCTGATGGCGCTCGACCATTCCACCCGCAGCGAGTACGTCTGGCAGTTGGAACTGCGCCGCGATACGGGCCAGTTGACGGCCAATTTCCGCGAAGTGCGCCTGCCGCGCCCGATCCCCCTGGCTTACCCGTACGACCCGTATGCCCTGGCCGACGAGTGGTCGCGCAAGTCCATGATGTACACGGCCTACCAGGGCCCCGACGCCATCGGGTATGTCGCGCTGTCTGGTCTGGGGGCGGGCTTGTTGCGCGTCACCGACCTGGTGGTAGGCACGCCGTTTCGAAGGCGGGGGGTGGGCAGCGCCCTCCTGGCGGCGGCCCAGGCTTGGGCGGCGGAGCGCGGAGCGCGGCGTCTCATGCTTGAGATGCAGGCCAAGAATCTGCCCGCCATTCGCATGGCCCAGAAACATGGCTTCGAGTTCTGCGGGTATAATGACCATTATTACCTGACCCAGGATGTAGCCCTCTTCTTTGCGAGAGGCCTCAAGTAAATCTT
>CALLJA010000392.1 GCA_938008865.1 uncultured Anaerolineales bacterium | reverse complement strand
GCGCATCTCTCGCTCAGCGAAGTGGACGCGATCGCCGTCACCCGCGGACCTGGGCTGGCGGGTTCGCTGGTGGTCGGCTTGAACGCCGCCAAGGGACTCGCCCTCGGGCTGGGACTCCCGCTGGTGGGCGTCAACCACCTCGAAGGTCACATCTACTCCTCGTGGGTCTATAACGCGGGCGAGACCACGCCGCCCGAGCCGCAATTCCCGCTCATGGCGCTGCTCGTCTCGGGCGGGCACACCGAGCTGAACCTGATGACCGACCACCTGACCTATCGCCGCCTGGGCGCCACCCTCGACGATGCGGCGGGTGAGGCCTTCGACAAGGTTGCACGGCTGCTGTCGCTGCCGTACCCTGGCGGACCTTCGGTGCAGAAGGCCGCCGAGAACGGCGACCCGAACCGCTTCCACTTCCCGCGTGCATGGATGGAGAACTCGTGGAACTTCTCGTTCAGCGGCCTCAAGACGGCCGTGCTGTACGAGGTAAACAACTTGAAGAATCGCAGCGGCTCGCTGCCCGTGGACGACCTGGCGGCTTCCTTCCAGGCCGCCGTGGTGGACGTTCTTTTCAAGAAGACCGTCGATGCGGCGCGCGAGTTTGGCGCGAAGGAGATCATCGTGGCGGGCGGCGTTTCCGCCAACCGCGCTTTGCGTCAGGCCTTCCAATCGCAAACGGAATTCAAGGTCAACATCCCGCCGCTGTCGTTGTGCACCGATAACGCCGCCATGATCGGCTCGGCGGGCTACTTCCGCTATGCCCTTGGCCATACCTCTAGCCTGGACATGGACGTCCAGCCGACCTGGCCGCTCTCCTGATTAAAACCCAAACCCCGCTTGGATCGGCCCAGATCCGTGCGGGGTTTGAAGAGGAGAATGCACTTGTTATTATATGCAGGCACATGAAAGAAGACTGAACGAAGCCTGAATTGCAGATAAGAGTTTCGCGGCCGCTTTTTAAGCGGCCTCTTATTTTAGAACGGCGAGGATCTGTTCCTTCGTGAGCGGGCCTTCTCGCAGGAGGACGGGTTCAGCGCCGATGCAATCCACCAGCGTGGAGGGGACTCCGCCCGGGGTGACGCCTCCATCCAGGACCAGCGGGATGCGCCCGTTTAACTGGCGCATCACCTCTTCAGCGTTGACCGGGCTGGGCTGGCCCGAGAGGTTGGCCGAAGTCACGGCCATCGGTCCCGCAGCCCTGAGCAGGGCGCGCGCCACGGGATGGTCGGGGATGCGCACAGCCACGGTTGTGGTGGCGGATATAGCCTCGGGGAGAGTCGGCTGTTTGGGCACGACCAGGGTCAGAGGTCCAGGCCAGAAGCGGGCGGCCAGAATCCGCGCCATGGGCGGAACGTCCACAGCCACCTTGTCCAGGTCGTCGGCGTCTGCGATCAAGATGGGGATGGCCTTTTCGACGGGGCGGTCCTTGGCGGCGTAGATGGATTCCACGGCGGGACCGTCGAAGGCCAGCGCGCCCAAGCCATAGACCGTGTCGGTGGGGAAGGCTGCCAGCCCGCCCGCGCGCAGGATGCGCAGGGCCTGTTCGATGGCGTCGGGTTGTGTGGCGGGAATCAAACGCGTTTCGGTCATTCGGAAAGTTCCTTGAGGAAGATATCCACCACGGCGGGATCGAAGTGCCTGCCTGCTTCGCTGCGGATGTAGGCGAGAGCCTGTTCCTTCGACCACGACGCGCGGTAGGGGCGGTCGGAGGTCAGCGCGTCGTACACGTCCACCACAGCAAAGATGCGCGCCGCGAGGGGGATCTCTTCGCCTTTCAGCCCGACCGGATAGCCCGAGCCGTCCCATTTTTCGTGGTGGTAATGAGGGATGTCAAGCGCGGGCGCGAGGTATTGGATGGGCGAGAGCAATTCGTAGGCCAGTTCAGGGTGACGCTTCATCGAGCGCCATTCCTCTTCCGTGAGCGGACCCGGCTTGTGCAGAATCTGGTCGGGCACGCCCATTTTGCCGATGTCGTGCAGCAGCGCCCCGCGCCGTACGTGGACCAGTTGTTCGGCGCTGAACCCCATTGCGCGGGCGATTCGCAGGGTCAGTTCGGTCACGCGCAGGGTGTGGCCTTCGGTTTCCTTATCTCGCAAGTCGAGAGCGTGCGACCAGCCTTCAAGGGTGGTCTCGTAGGAAGCCTGCAAATCCTGATTCCTGGCTTGCAAATCGGTGTTGAGGATCTCGATCTGGGTGACGGCGTTTTCCAGGCGATCGGACGCCACCCAGGTGATGACGGTCACCACAAAGAGGGCGGTCATGCCGGTCACGTCGTAATCGAGAAAGCGGTTGACCAGGTACATGGCCAGCGTGTACGTGGCAAGCGAAACCTCAAAGACCCAGAAAGAGGCTTTCGGCTCGATCACGAAACTGGCGATAAAAATGGGCAGCACGTACATGAGCAGTCCGTTGCTGGGATTATCGGGCGAGTACAGGAAGGAGACCCCCAGGGTTACCATCAGGACCACAGCGTGTCCAACCAGGCGCGTATTGCCTTTCCGATTGAGCCGCCATAACCAGATAAACACGGTCAAGGACAGGAAGTCTGAGACCAGGAACCAGCCGTACTGCGCCGATGGGGCCGCGACAAAGTAAAAGACGTTATTGACGATCAGCGCCGCCAGGGGGATGCAGAGCAGGAACAGGAAGCCAGCCAGCAACTGCCCGCGCCGTTGTTCGGTAGGAGTGGCAGCCTGCACGGCCATGGATTGGTCGAGCCAGGCCCGCGATTGGGAGAGGAACCTTGCAAAGGCGCGGCGGTCCATATGAAAGAGTCTTGCGCGATTATACCCGCGCGTTGTTTTCAGGGAATTGTGGGTTGAGCCAGCGTAATCTCCAGCAGGCGGTCGCGGCCCGAGAGGTCGCGGTGTAGGTGGATCTCGGCTTCGGAGAAACGGTCATACGCAAGGGAGAGCGCCTGGGACCCCTGGCCTGCCTCGATCTCGAGCATGATGCGCCCGCCCGGGGCCAGCCACTCGGGGACAATCTCCAGCAGGCGGCGGACGAGGTCCAAGCCGTCGACTCCACCGTCCAGGGCGAGGGTGGGTTCCGCCCCGAAAATGGGCAGCTCCTTGAGCGACTCGCTGGGGATGTAGGGTAGGTTGGCGCAGACCAGGTCGAAGTGCAGGTCGGTGGGCAGGAACTCATGATGCGGCGGGAGCAGGTCGCATTCGACGAAGTCCATGCGCTCGGCCACGTGGAATTTGCGCGCGTTGCCGAGCGCCACCCGCAGGGCGGGCATGGAGATGTCGGTGGCGAGCACGTAGACGTCGGGAACGTGCATGGCCAGGGTCACGCCGATGGCGCCCGAGCCCGTGCCCACGTCCGCCACGGTGCGGCGTTCGGGTGCGGCGTTCAGCCAGGCGATGGCCTTTTCCACCAACAGTTCCGTCTCGGGGCGGGGGATGAGCACGTCGGGCGTGACGGTGAAGTCCAGCCCGTAGAATTCCCAGTGGCTGATGACGTAGGGCAGCGGCTCACCCGCCTCCAGACGAGAGACGGCTGCTTCCACGGAATCAAGTTGCGGGGCGGAAAGGTCCAGTTCGGGGTGCGCCATCAGCCACGAGCGCGGACGTTCCAGCACGTGCGCCAGCACCACTTGCGCGTCCAGGGCGGGCGTGTCGCCTGGCAGGCGGGCGGTGATCTGCGGGAGCAGGTTTCCGACGTTCACGAAGCGTCTCCGAACATCATGCGTTCGAGCAGGGTGCGCTGGAAGATGAGGAAGATGACCACCACGGGGATGGACATGATGATGGCCAGCGAGCCGAGGTAGCTCCACGGTTGCGCGCCGCCCGAGTATTGGGTCTGCACGATGGCGTAAATGGACATGGCCAGCGTGACGTTATCGGCCTTGTCCACGAAGAGCCAGCCGAGCGTGAACTCGGAATAGGCCATCAGGAAGGCGATCAGGCCCGCGACGGCGATGGAGGGCAGGGCCAGCGGCAGGGTGACGCGCAGGAAGGAGGTCAGGTCGCCCGCGCCGTCGAGGAAGGCGGCCTCTTCCACTTCCTTGGGCACAGCCTGGAAGGCGGCGCGCATGTTCCAGATGCAGAAAGGCATGGCGAAGGCCGCATAGGTGATGACCAACGCCAGCAGGGATGTGCGGATCTGCATTAGACCGAAAATGATGTAGAGCGGCGTCATGAAGGCTACGGGCGGCAGGACGGCCGTCAACAGCAGGGCGAACAGTCCCGTCTGCCTGCCTGGGAAGCGGAAGCGCGCGAAGGCGTAGGCCAGGCTGACGCCCAGCAGAATGGCGATCAGCGCCGCGCCGAAGGAGATCAGCAGGCTGTTCTTGAGCAATACCGTGAAGTGGACCGACTGGTAGGGTTGGTCCAGCACCTTGAGGAAGGCGTCGAAGGACCAGACCTTGGGGATGAGGCGGAACTCGGTGGGGCGTCCCTTCAAGGAGCCATCGAAGGCCAGGCGGGCGATGCCCCAGATGGGCAACAGCACGAAGAAGCCGATCAGCGCCAGTGCCAGTTGGGTGGCCAGTTGACGAGGCCAGGAAATTTTACGCATAGGTGACTCCCTCTCCCGCCTTGCTCCAACGGTTGAAGAGCGAGACGAAGACCATCAGGAGAATGACGGCGATGATGTTGATGACCGCCGAGACGGCGAACTGACCGCCGTTGGGGCCGAATCCGCTGTTGGGGTTGAAGACGTTGTACGATAACGTGGCCAGGGTGGCATCCTGGAAGTAGAAGGTCTGGAACAGGTAGAACTGATTGAAGGCAAAGATGCCGCGTACGATCAGGGCAGGGATCAGCAGCGGCTGGAGCAGCGGCCAAATCACCGAACGGAAGGTCTGCCACGGGCTGGCCCCATCGATGGCGGCGGCATCCAGCACGTCCTGCGGGATGGTCTTGAGTCCCGTGGACGCCGCCAGCATCATGAACGGGAAGCCGTACCACAGGGCGGGAATCAGGAAGACGATCAGCCACAGGCTGGTGCCGTGAGTCACGGCCTGGTCCACCACCGCAAAGAAGGAGGTCGGTCCATATTTTTGGGCGGCCAGGGCCAGCCAACCCCAATCGGTCATGAAAATGTTCAACCACATCTGCGCGCCGATTAATTCAGGGATGGCCCACGGCAGGATGAAGAGCGCCTGCCAGAATTTCCCGAGCCGCACGCCGCGCTGCCAGAGCAAGAGCGCCACGCCCAGGCCCAATCCGCATTGCAGCAGGACGGACAGCACCATCCACAGTGCGTTGAAGAACAGGATGTTCCAACCGTTGGGACCGGAGGTGATGTACCTGAAGACGGGCGCGTAGGCGTTCCAGCCGATGAAGTTGACCTGGTTGGCGCGCACGCCGACGTCGAACGCTTCGGCGGGGAGTTGCCCCATCAGCCCGCCCGAGATGGCGCGCCATAACCCGCCGTGGAATCCATCGCGGATGGAGGTGGCGTTGAAATCGGTCAGCGAGATGCCGATCTGGAAGAGGAGCGGGATGAGCGTCAGTAAGGCGAAGGCGATCAATCCAGGCACCAGCCAGGGCAGGGCGCGGCGCGTGTCCGTTTTCGCGTAGACCTTGGCAGACTTGCGCGCCTGCCACCAATCCACGATGGGCTGCCAGAGGGTCAGCACGCCCTCGCCCGCCGAGAGCGCCAGCGGCGCGGTGACGATCAGGATGTATTGCGGCCACTTGGTGCGCCAAACCAGCAGCACCACCAGTTCGAGCAGCAGCCAGACGCCGAAGACACTTTCCTTCCTCGACATTCGGCGGAAACCTACCACGGCCAGGAAGGCGATGAACGTATCGGCCAGGATGAGGAAGGCATGATTCTGGTCCCACGGCACGGACATGCTCAACCAGGCCAACTGCTGCCAGACGGGGTAGCCTGCGCTATCCACGTTGGGATTGGTGGTGGTGTAACGGACGGCGTCCAGTGTTTCTTGCAGGCGCGCAATGGGATTAGGCCACAGGTAAGGGTTGGCGGCAAAGAACACAGCGATGGAAAGCAGGCCCCAGGTGAGAACCTTGCCCAACAGGCGGATACGCTGTTTGGGATCCGCGAGTGAGCCGCGCTGGGTGTAGAGCCAATCGAGCAGGATGGCGAACCCGACCGTGCCGTGCAGGAACTTGGTGTCGGCGGCCAGCCCGAGCAGGATCGCGGAGGCGACCATCCACCCGTTGGATGGTTTCCGTTTGTATTGGACGTAGGCCAGCACCGTCCCCAAACTGAGCAGGGAGGCCAGCCCGTCGAGCATCACCTGGCTGGTGTATTTGATCGTGAAGCTGTGGATGGCCAGCATGAACCCGCCCAACGGGTTGACCAGCGCCAGCAGGAAGGCCGTCAGCGTGCCGAAGAGGGCCGCCTCGGTGCGGGCGGCGCGGAGCTGGTCCTCGGGCAGGGAGGAGGCAGGCTGGGCCGTGATAGGCACATCCGCGATGAGAGGCTGCTCGGGCAGGGGCAGCAGCGCGATGGCGTAGGCGATCTTGGCCAGCGGCGGATGCTCGGGGCGGTAGTTCGTGTCGAGGAAGCCGCGCCAGTCGGAGGTCTTGATCAGGTGCGCGAATTGCTGGCCCGCGCGCAGGTAGTCGTCCTCGTCGTAGTCGATGGACAGGAGCGAAGCGGCGCGGGTGCGCAAACTCCAGGCCAGCAGGGTCACGGCGGCGATCAGGGTCAACCGAAGCAGAAATTTCAAGCGCGGGTTCATTTTGTCCCTTTCTGAAGGGCCAACAAAGACAGGTATTCAAAGACGACGTTGGAGGCCAGCACGGAGGTGATGTCGCCGTGATCGTAGGGTGGCGAGACTTCCACCAGGTCGAAGCCGACCAGGTTCAGGCCGCGTAGTCCGCGCACGAGTTGCAGGAGCTGATAACTGGTCAGGCCGCCGACCTCGGGCGTGCCCGTGCCGGGCGCGAAGGCGGGGTCGGCCGAGTCGATGTCGACGGTGACATAGGTCGGACCCGTCATGCGCGCATGGATCTCTTGCAGGATGGCGGGGATGCCCTTCTCCATCACCTCGTGGATGGTGATGGTGTGCGCGCCCAGCGCGGCGGCTTCGGCGTAGTCATTCGCGCCGCTGACAGGTCCGCGAATGCCGACTTGCACGTACTCGCTTTTGCGGATCAAACCTTCTTGCAGCGCATAACGGAAGGGCGTGCCGTGGCTGTACGGCACGGCGGGGAACTCGGCCTCCCAGGTGTCGAGATGCGCGTCCACGTGGACGAGGGAGAGCGGGCCGTGTTTTTTTGCGTGGGCGCGCAAGAGCGGCAGCGCGATGGAATGGTCACCGCCCAGCGTGATGAGGGTCGTGCCTGTTTCGATGACCCCGCTGGCGGTCTCGGTGATGGCCTGCATGGTATGCTCGATGGAGGTCGGCACCACCGAGACGTCGCCATA
>CALLJA010000391.1 GCA_938008865.1 uncultured Anaerolineales bacterium | reverse complement strand
AACATGACCCAAATTACAAAAGAAGCAGTATTAGCCGCGCTCGGCAAGGTGCAGGAGCCTGAACTTCACAAGGACCTGGTCACCCTCAACATGATCCGCAACCTGGAGATCGAGGGCGATAAGGTCTCGTTCACCGTGATGCTCACCACCCCCGCCTGCCCCCTGCGCGGACAGATCGAAAAGGAATCGCGCCAGGCGGTGATGGCCGTCCCCGGCGTGGGCAAAGTGGAGGTCAAGCTCGACTCCGACGTCCCCAACGACGGGCGCATGCGCGGGCTGGTCGAAATGCCCATCCGCAACGCGATCGCCATCGGTTCGGGCAAGGGCGGCGTAGGCAAATCCACGGTTTCAGTCAACGTGGCGGTGGCGCTCGCCCAAAGCGGCGCGCGCGTCGGCCTGTTGGATGCCGACATCTACGGCCCGAACATCCCGACCATGCTCGGCGTGACCAAACTCCCGCCGCCGAACGGTCCCAAGCTGATCCCCGCCGAAGCCTATGGCATCAAGATGATCTCGATGGGCCTGCTGGTCAAGCCCGGTCAGCCGCTCATCTGGCGCGGACCCATGCTCAACTCCGCCATCCGCCAGTTCCTCGGCGACGTGGAATGGGGCGAGCTCGACTACCTGATCGTGGACCTGCCGCCCGGCACGGGCGATGCGGCCCTTTCGCTGGCCCAGGCCCTGCCGCTGAGCGGCGCGATCATCGTGACCCTGCCGCAGATGGTCTCGCTCGAAGATGCGGAACGCGGCCTGAACATGTTCAAGACCCTCGAAGTGCCGATCCTGGGCGTGGTCGAGAACATGTCATACCTCGAACTGCCCGACGGCACGCGCATGGACATCTTCGGCGCGGGCGGCGGCGAGAAGATGGCCGCTGCGACGGACACACCCTTCCTGGGCAGCGTCCCCATGGACCCGAACGTACGCATCGGCTCCGACAGCGGCCGCCCGATCGTGGCCACCACCCCCGACTCGCCCGTAGCGACCGCCCTGCGCGGCATCGCCCAGAACGTGGCTGCCAGGGTCAGTGTGGCAGCGCTCAGCAAAGACAACGCTCTGCCGATCAACATCGTCGAGTAGGAAGATCGATTAACACGAAGGCCCGACGGTTTCCGCTCGGGCCTTTTTCATTGCCACGCAGGCATCATATAATCGGGCACAAAGGCATATCCACATGGAACTCTACTTCATCCGTCACGGACAATCCGTCAACAATGCAGGCTGGGGCGACCCAAACTATCGCGAAAATCCCGACCCGCCGCTAACCGAGGTTGGGCGTCAGCAGGCCCAGTTTCTGGCCGACTTCCTGGCCAAGCATCAGCCCCTTCAAGAACACACGGGCTGGAACTCACACAACCGTCACGGCTTCGGGCTGACCCGCCTCTACACCAGCCTGATGGAGCGGGCCGCCCATACCGCCGCGCCCACCGCCCAGGCGCTCGGAATTCCATTTGCTGTGTGGAAGGAGATCCACGAAATGGGCGGTATGTTCAGCCGTGAAGACAAGTCCAACCCGATGGGCCTGCCAGGCAAGCCGCGCGCCTACTTCGAGCAGCATTTCCCAACCCTGAGCCTGCCTGCCGACTTGGACGGTTCGGGCTGGTGGAACCGTCCCTTCGAAACCGACGACGAACGCCAGCCCCGCGCCGACCAATTCCTGGCCGACCTGTTGGCCCGTCACGGCGACCGCGAAGGTCAGCCCGTCGAGCGCGTGGCCATCGTCAGCCACGGTGGATTCTTCATGCACCTGATGTGCGCCATCCTCAAACTCCCCTGGCGGCAGGCCTCGCACGACCTGCGCTCGTGGTTCCTGCTCAACAATTGCTCGATCAGCCGCTTCGACTTCATAGAAGATGAGGTCATTATCTCTTATCTGAACCGAACAGACCATCTCCCCGACCACTTGATCACTGGGTAACCATCTGTACATCGATAAGGCAGATTGCGCGGAAAAAAACCAAAAAAATGTACCCAAGGTTTT
>CALLJA010000390.1 GCA_938008865.1 uncultured Anaerolineales bacterium | reverse complement strand
GTCGGCACTTCAATCACGGCTTTTGTAACTTCATTTTTTTCATTTTCAATCTTAGCGGGCGATTGGATGAGTGTAAGCGTGTCCAGACCATAAAGAATACGAATTCTACGGGATTCTGATACGATTATCTCGCTTGGGCTCCCAAAGTCAGAAATTAGGCTACAGGAATTTCCTCGAATTTCAACATGAACTGAATTGTTGTTTTTATCTTTACCATTTAAAACAATAGTACCGTCACGCTCGAAATATGTCGCATCCCAAGTATCAGGTTTCTCAAGTTTTATACCCAACTCGGGGTTCTCATAAAGTTGCCAGGATGGTTTGGTTACACAACCTGACAGATATAAGAAAATCAAAAGTAACAAAACGCCCCAAACTTTTCGTCGCATGACATTTCCTTTTTTATTATTTCGCAAAGTGCGCGAAGAAATTTCTTTGCGCACTTTGCCTTCTCGGTTCAAATAGAAAACTTTACAACCGCCGCATCACACAAACCTCATAAGGCTGCAAGACCAGACCGTTCAGCATATCAGGCTCGGCGCGATGGGTGGAGAGCAGCACCTGCCATGTGCCGCCTTGCAGGTCTTGCGGCAGGTTCACGCGCGTGGAATTGTTCTTGAAGTTCAACGTCACCAGCAACGTCTCGCCTTCGCTGCGGCGCAGGTAGGACAGGTGATCTTTCGAGGCGCTGTCCACGGGGAGGAATGCGCCGCGCCGCAGGGATATATATTCCTTGCGCAAACGTAACAGGGCGCGCGTGAGGTTAAGGATCGATTTGGGATCCGCGCGCTGGGCGTCCACGTTGCGCTGGACATAATTGGGATGCACAGGCAGCCACGGCTTGACGGTCGAGAAGCCCGCGTTGGTTTCAGCATTCCACTGCATGGGCGAGCGGCAGCCGTCGCGGCCCTTGTAGAACGGCCAGTACAACTTACCCGGCGGGTCGAGGATTTCGTCGCGTTTCAACGAGATGTCGCGCATGCCCAACTCCTCGCCGTAATAGAGGAAGGGAGTACCGCGCTGGGTCAGCAGCAGGGCCATCATCACCTTGACGCGCGCATCGTCCTCGCCAAACCCGTGACGCGAAGCGGGGCGCGTCACGTCATGGTTGCTGAGCACGTAATTCGGCCAGATGTTGTGTTCGCGGTTCACGCGTTCCCAGTCGAGGATGCGCTGCAATAGGCGCGCGGGATTGAAGGCCGTATGCGTAAACTCGAAGTTGAAGGCGGCGTGCAGGCGGTCCGCACCGGAGTATTGGATGATCTTCTCCGGCGTCGAGATGAAGGTCTCGCCCACGGCGTAGCGCTCGGGGTAGGAATCCAGCAGGGCGCGCAACTCCTTCAATAATGGGACCAGCTCGGGGCGGTCGGTGTCGTAGATGTGTTTCTGGCGGTCGAAGGGACGGAGTCCCCAGGCCGTGGGATTGCTGCGGAACTGGTCGTCCTTGAAATAGACGTTGAACACATCCAGGCGGAAACCGTCCACGCCGCGCTCGAGCCAGAAGCGCACCACGTCGAGGATGGCCTGGCGCACCTCGGGGTTGCGCCAGTTGACGTCGGGCTGCTCGGGCAGGAACATGTGATAGTAATA
>CALLJA010000389.1 GCA_938008865.1 uncultured Anaerolineales bacterium | reverse complement strand
CGATGCTCCAATTTGGCGGTGTAATGGCGTTCCTGCGTGGAAAGCGCCCTTCCGATCTCGGTCCCCACCAACTCTGCATCGTCGGGATGGACGAAAAGACGGGCATAGTCGGCCGAGGAAAGTTCATATCCGCCCACCTTTTCAGCAGTGGTGTGGAAAATCGAATAGAACTGGTCATTGAAGGTGAAGATGTCATGGTCGACATCGTACGACCAGTGACCCAGGCGGGCAATTTCGAGAGCCTCCGAAAGGCGTTCTTCGCTAGTGCGTAGAGTTTCCTCTGCCTGCCTGCGTTCGGTGACATCCTGGTTGGCGCCGTACCAGCGGATGATCTTGCCGCTTTCGTCGCGCTCCACATTGACGTTGACGGAGATATAACCGGTGCTGCCGTCATCGGCAAAGATCACGCGGTGTTCCAATTTGGCGACATAGTAACGTTCCTGTGTGGCAAGCGCCCGCCCGATCTCGCTGCCCACCAGCCGCACATCATCCGGGTGGACGAAGAGACGGGCGTAGTCAGCCGAGGAGAGCTCGTACCCGCCGACCTTGTCTGCGGTGGTGCGGAAGATCGAATAGAAGTGGTCGTTGAAGGTGAATATGTCGCGATCCACGTCATATTCCCAGTGACCCAGGCGGGCAATGTCGAGCGCCTCCGAAAGGCGTTCCTGGCTCTGTTCGATCTCGGCGCGGCTCTCTTCGGTCTGTTCGAGCAGGCGTAGGTTCTCGATGTGCTGTCCGAGGCTGACGGCCACCTGGCCGATTAGCTCTGCGGCTTCCTCCTGCGAGAGGACCTTCGGTTCGGCCACTTCCACCTGGCCGAGCATCTCATTGCGCACGGTCAGCGGATGACGATAGGCGACCTCGTCGCTCGACGGTCCTTCCAGCGGGCGCACGCGGCCCTGATCGTACAGGAAGCCGTTGGCGACCGTTTCACGGGCGCGCAGGTATTGATTCCAGCCTTCGCGGGTCAGGTGGCGTGTGACCTCTTCAGCCTGGCGGCGGTACTGGTCTGCCTGGGCCAGAAGGCGCAGGTTATCAAGGTGTTGACCCAATTGGGCGGCGGTGGCTTCGAGGATCTGGATCTCGCGTGTCGAAAGGGTCTGGTCTTCAAGCACAGCCTGGATCGAACCGACGGCAGCGCCTGCCACGGTGATGGGTACATTCGGAGATTCGGGCGGCAGCGGCGGGCGCGATGTGTCCAGCGCGGCATTTTTGCTGCCATCGTACACGTAGCCGATGTGTTCGCCGCGTTCGATGGCGTTCAGGAATCCCCTCCAGCCGCTTTCGGCCAACTGGCTCGCATTCATTTCCACCTGGCGGCGGGCTGCCTCCATTTCGGCGAACAGGTCCGCATTCTGAATGGCGACCGTCAACTGGCCTGCCAGGGCCTCAAAGGCAGGCAGGTTGAACTCGTTCAACGCGCCCGGCGTTTCGGATTGCATATCGAGGATACCGATAACGCGCGTGCCGGCCGTCAACGGGACGACCATCTCGGAACGCGTATTCGGCAACAGCGGGTTGGGCAGGAAGTCGGCACTCTGGGCCGTGTCGGTCACGAGGATCGCGCGGCGTTCCGTCGCGGCACGCCCGTTCAGCGAGCCCGGGCCGATGGCTAGGCGATGTCCGCGCAGGAGCAGTTGCCGCCCGACCTCGCCAGTTCCCGCCCGCAGGACAAGGGCATGTCCGCTGGGGTCAACCAGGTAAATCTGGGTGTAGTACAGGTTGAAACGCGCGCGGATGGTCTCCACGGCGCGGGTCAACATACCCAGCGGGTCGGCAATATTTTCGGTGATGGCACGACCGACCTCAGTGGCCAGTTCTAGGTCGTGGGTGCGTTCGACGACGCGTTGCTCCAGGCTGCCGACCAGGTTGCGCAATTGATGAAGCATGGCATTGAAGGTGTGCGCCAGCTGGCCGATCTCGTCGCGCCCGCCGACGGTCACGCGCTGGTCGAGATTACCGCGCTCGACTAGTTCCGCAGCACGGGTCAGGGCGGTTAACGGGCGCAGCGAGCGGTTGGTGGCAGTCACCAGGATTGCGCCGCCGACCAGCATAATCAATAGCGCAGCCGACAGGGCCAACAACAGGCGGCTATTCTGGGCCTGCACAGCAACAGTCTGGTCGATGAAGATATCCACCACACCGATCACATTCCCGGAGTAATCGCGCAGCGGCATGGTCGTGGCGCTGTAACTGGCCCCTGTACCAGTTTCCACAACGGACAGAATCCGCCCGCCGCCCAGGGCTTTTCGATAAGCGTCACCCTCGGCAAAGACGGGAGCATCAAGCGTGGAGGCCAGCACCAGCAAATCGGGGGTGGGGCCTTCCTGGAGAGCTGAGATGTCTTCAAGCGTAGCCAGCGCCAGGGCCTCACGCGTGAGAATGATGCGCCAGTCGTAGCCGTAGGACTGTTTGAGGTTGGCGGTCAGGCTCTGGTCGATGTTCAGGCCGTATTCCACGCTGCCGATGTGTTGTCCTTGGTAGAAGACGGGTTCGATGCCGCGCAGGCCCAGGCCGCCGCGCCCCACTTCCAGACCGACCACGGGCTGGAGCGTCTGGTTGACCTGCAACACGGTGGCACGGATGGAAGACAGGTCGTCACCGTATTTATCCAGGCTGTGCAGGCGCAGGAAGGAGGTGGCAGGCGGCAGGTGATATTGGTATTGCGGGACATTGAACTGCGCATCAAGAGCGCGGTAGCCGCTCAGGGTCAGGCGGGTCAGTTCGGCACGGTCACGGTCGGCAAAGGCCGCCTGGATGTCGGGGTTATTGGCTGCATCGATGGCAAGGCCCAAAGCGAAATCGCCCAAGCGCCCGATCTCGGAATTGAAAATCTCTTCAGCCTGGCGGCTGTTTTGCTCCTGGCGCGCCTGGTTATCGGCGCGGGTGGTCAGGTAGGAATAGAGGAAAAAACCGCCCATGGCCAGTGCAAACACCAGCAGTGCAGGCAGCAAGATCTTGCTGGCCAGCCTTGAGCGTCTGCCGCGGGGCAACGGCACGGTATCACTGGGTTTAGCTGGCGGGACAATTTCAGGGGTCATGCGCAGGCGTTCAGTGTGCTGCGCCAGTTCCGCCTCCAGTTCGCCGATGCGGGCCTTCAGTTGGTCGGTCTGACGGGCATTCATGGGCGTGGGGATCTTCTCCCTGGAGGGAAATAGATTCTCGATACGCTCCCTGATGGTATGCATCGGGGATTCGTCGTGTTCGTTTCCGTTGGGTTTCGGTTCCCTATCCATAAAGAACTCCTTGGGTCTCTCCAGGGACTGTCATGTTTGACATTATTTCTGCGCAAGCGTGGATGCGTCGAGTGTTACGCGCATTTCCTTCGAGCCGAGCGCGCGTCCCAATTCGCGGGCGGCCACCTGCAGGGCGGCCTCCACCGAGTTGGTACTCTGGATCTTCTGATTGATCGAACTGACGAGGATCTCGCGTTCGGCGCGCTGACGCGCTTCGTCGAACGAGCGGGCATTCTGGATGGCGACCGCCACCTGGTTGGCGATGGACTGCAACAGGTCGGCATCCTCCGCCTTCAAACCGTTCACCACGTTGTGCTGCACATCCAGCACGCCCAGTACATGTCCGCCCACCGAGATGGGCACGGCCACTTCAGAGCGGGTCTCGGGCAGCAGCGGATTGGGCAGCCAGTCGGGGTTGGCAACAGTGTCGGGCACCAGCATGGGAGCGTTGCTTTCGGCGGCGCGCCCCACCAAGCCGCGTCCACGTTGGATCTTGTGCCCGCGCGCCAGCATGGTCTGCCCAGCCTCGCCCGTTCCGCCCACCATGATCAGATCGTCACCGTTCTGGTCAAAGAGGTAGATGTGGGCGTGGTAGTAGTTGAAGGCATTCTTCACCTGTTCAACCACTTCAATGACCAGTTGACGCTGGTCAAGGATGGTGGACAGGCGGCGGCTGACCTCGACAGAGGCAGATAGCGCCTGGGTGCGGTCGACCACCTGCTGTTCGAGAGTATCAAAAGAGCGGGCCAGTTCCGTGCTCATTTGGCTGAATGCATCGGCCAGGTCTTCGATCTCATCATTGGTGCGGATGCGCATGGTCTGGGCCGCGCCTCCCTGTAAAAGTCTGGCCTTTCCCTCTGAAACTGACCTGGCCCACGAGGTGATCTTCTCCAAAGGGGTGGTGATGGAGCGCGAGAAAAAGAATAGGATCAGGCTTGCAAGGAGCAACACCCCCAACGAGAGAAGAATCAGGGTATTTTGCAGGCGCACCGACGGCAGGAACAATTCCTCCTGCGGATATGCGAGGCCGAGCGACCAGCCGGTCCCCATGCCGACAGGCTCGTAGGCGACGAACATGGTCTGGCCACGGGGATCGGTCAATTCCACAAAGCCCGACTGGCCGTTCTGCATTTCACCCACCATAAGATTCCAGGGTTGCATCTCGGCAGAGTCCGCGACCAGCAGACTGTCCTCCATGATCTGGTACTGCCCACCCTGATCGCCAATGCCAAGAACGACACCGCGGGAGTCCACCAAAAAGGCGTACCCCTTTTCACCGACCTTGATCTGGCGCACAAGTTCCTGCGTTTGAGAGAAAGCAATATCTGCCGTGGCTACACCCTGCACCCGCCCTGCCTCATCGTGAAAAGGCGCGCTCCAGGTCACCATCCATATTTCGCCGCCGCCGGCATCGAAATATGGCGGAGAGAGCACAGATCCGTTCGCCTCTTTGGCAAGCGTATACCAATCCTGCCGCGGGTAATCGTATTCGGCAGTCCCCAACTGCGAGAATTTGAGGGTCCCGTCGGCGCTGCGGCTGTAATAAGGCGCCCAATACCGTTGAGAAAGGTCGAATTGGTAAGGCTCGTACGCGATGGTCGAACCCACCACCTGTTCGTTATGGAGCAGCATCTGCTCAATAGCCAATTTGCTGGTCGCCTCATCCAGCGGAACAGCTCCGGCAACGGCGCTCAGGTCGACCGCCATATTGCGCGTCCATGTCAGATAAGAACGGATGCCTTCTGTTTCCAGAGATGCGTTTTGCAGTAGATTGTTCTTGAGCGTATTTGTCAGTGTATTCCTTGAAATCGACACACTCAGCGTGGTCAGCGTAAGAAACGCAAGGAACATCAAGCCGATGACCACAAGCGGCAACTTGATTTTCAGGTTAAAACGGACAGCAGGCCGTGAGGATGATGCAGCATCCTTTGTCTCGTTAGGAAGGCGCAAACCGTCTTCTGGATTTAGAGGAAGGTTGTTTGTCATTTTATTCTCCTGTAGGCGCGGCCACTTTAGCGGCCCTCCCCAGATTTCAGGCGGATGCGGGCCTGGGTCCCCAACGCACGCCCCAGTTCGCGGACAGCCACCTGCAACGCGCCTTCGACGGTGGTCTCACCCTGGATCTTCTGGCTGATGGAACCGACCAGGGCCTCACGCTCGGCCTGCTGGCGGGTCTTGCGATAGGCCTGCGAGTTTTGCAGCGCGATGGCCACCTGGCTGGCAATGGACTGTAACAGGTCCACATCCTGCTGGCCCAGGGCGCCCGTCTCGTTCTGCTGCACGTCGAGCACGCCCAGCACGGTCTCGCCGCTGGAGATGGGTACGGCCACTTCGGATTTCGTATCCGTGAGCAGCGGGTTGGGCAGCCAGTCTGGGTCGGCGGTCGTATCGGGAACCAGCACCGGCAAGTTGGTTTCGGCGGCGCGTCCCACCAGGCCGCGTCCGCGCGGAATGCGGTGACCGCGTTGCAGCAGGGTTTTCCCCGCTTCGCCGGTGCCGCCGGTCATCACCAGTTCATTGCGATCCTGGTCGAACAGGTAGATATGCACATGATAATAATTGAAGGCTTCCTTCACGCGTTCCACCACCGCAATGACCAGTTCGTTCTGGTCGAGGATGTTGGAAAGTTTGCGGCTGACCTCGGTGGAGGTGGCCAGCGCCTTCGTGCGGTCGGCCACACGTTGTTCGAGGCCTTCCAGGGTCTGAACCAGGTCGGCGGTGATCTGGTTGAAGGAGCGGGCAAGCGAGGTTAATTCGTCTGCACCTTCGGCGGGAATGTCGGTGGCCTTGCGTTCGCGGCGGAAAGCTTCAGCTGCCGTGTACAGGTCCGAAATCGGGCGGGTGATGCTGGACTGGATGGTGATCGCGATCACGATCGCCAGGGAGAGCAGGCCGACGTAAACCACCAGGAACATGATCAGGCGCCGTTGCGCCTCCGCCAGGGTCTTGGCATTTACCGCGCTGATGCGGGCTTCGTTGTCGCTCACCACGCCATCGATCTGCTGTTCCAGGTTGAATTCCAACTGATAGGCATTGGCAAGCAGTGTGGCTACATCCTGTTCCCTGCCCTCGTTGCGGGCGGTCTGGATCTCAGTCACAAGGGTCCGATAACTGACGATACCCGCCAGGATGTTCGCCATCGCGGTTTTCTGATCGGAGACCGAAACAAGCTGGCGGGCCGATTCGATGTGACCCTGCGCCTGGTCGAGGTCTTTCAGGGCTTCGCTTGCGCTGGGGGTCAGGTCGTCGGAGTAACGCGTTAAGTTGACGCGCGAAGACAGCACGTGCGAGAGGGAAAGCAGAAGTTCGCGGTCCGATTTGGCATCCACGTTGGCAAGTTGCTGCACGCGGCCTGTCAGCGACAGGTGGTTGGCCACGAACAACGGCACAGACAGGGTCAGGAAGGCCAGCAGGATCACAAAGCCGCCCACGATCCTTCCACGCACCGATAGCCGCCTCAAGAATTGGTTGAGCATCATACCTCCAGAAAGGGACTGGCTACTTATCCTGGGCCTTTTCCCAGATCTCGTTCGTGATGACATCCATGGGGTTTACACTGCCCTTCAGGATGTTGAATTGCAGCAGCGTGTCGATGGTCTTTTGCACCACGGCATCGTCCGAGCGTCCCAGCTGGCTGCCGGCCGGCAGGACCAGTTTGGCGATCTCGGTCATCATGGACAGTTGATGCGCGCGGGTTTGCACACCGGTCTGGTCGTACTTGAGGATGATATCCGCCGCCTCTTCGGGGTGCTCGATGGCATACTGCCATCCGCGCAGGCTGGCGCGCACCATGCGGACGCACAGGTCCGGGTCCTGCTCGAC
>CALLJA010000388.1 GCA_938008865.1 uncultured Anaerolineales bacterium | reverse complement strand
CAGATCGACAACATGGTCAGCCAGGGCGTCAAGGGTTTGATCGTGGTCGCTGAAGACGGCGACGCCGTGGTCACCTCCGTGGACAAGGCCGCCGATGCGGGCGTGAAGGTCATTGCCTACGACCGCCTGATCAAGACCGCCAAGATCGCGGCCTATCTGTCCTTCGACAACGTTGAGGTAGGCAGACAACAGGCCCTTGGCGTCATGGCAGCCATCGATGCTGATAACTGGGATGTCAACGCGAACGGTCCCGCCCGCGTTGTGCAGCTTGCCGGCTCACCCACAGACAACAATGCTACCCTTTTCACCAAGGGCCAGACTGAAATCTTACAACCTTACGTCGACTCTGGCAAGATTGAAATCGTTGCCCAGCAGGGCATCGACAACTGGGATGCCGCCAACGCCCTCAAGGTGATGGAAAACATCCTGACCGCCCAGAACAACGACATCGACGCCGTGGTGGCCTCGAATGACGGCACCGCTCTCGGCGCTCTCCAGGCGATGAAGGCCCAGGGCCTGGCTGGCACCGTGCCGATCTCCGGCCAGGATGCCACCGCCGACGGCAGCAACAGCATCGTCAAGGGCGAACTGACCGTCTCCATCCTGAAAGACATCCGCAACCTGTCCCCGCTGGCAGTGGACGTGATGGACAAGCTGATCAAAGGGCAGCCGGTGGATGGTATGAAGAACTTCACCCTGGCCGAACTGACCGTGGATGACACCAAGCAGGGCGAAGTGCCATGCGTGTTCCTCAAAGTCCAGCAGGTCAACAAGGACAACGTGTATGACCTCGTTGTGAAGAGCGGTTTCCAGCCCTACGATGATGTCTATCGCGACATCCCCGAAGGCCAGCGTCCTCCCAAACCCTAGTTCATGCTTTACCGAGAGGTTCCCTGCCCTAGGTATGGGCAGGGAACCTCGTAATGAGCAGATATCTCGAAGGAGTTTGTAGTGGATAACGACGTCATCCTCGAATTCAGGAACGTAACCAAGAAATTCCCCGGCGTGGTGGCATTGAACGATGTCTCCTTCAAGATCCGCCGCGGCGAGATCCACGGCATTTGCGGGGAAAACGGCGCAGGTAAATCCACGTTGATGAAGATCCTTTCGGGTGTTTATCCCAAAAACACCTATGAAGGCAGTGTGCTCTATAACGGCGAGGAATTAAGGCTGGGCGAACAGGCCATTCAAGAGGCGGGCAGCAAGGGTATTGCGATCGTTTACCAGGAACTGACCCTCGTCCCCACCATGTCGGTGGGCGAGAATGTCTACCTGGGACGCGAGCCATTGGAACGCGGTGCAATCAATTGGAACAAGTTATATGCAGACACGCGGGGAATCCTTGAAAAGTACCAACTAGATGTCCCGCCGCAGGCAATGGTCAAAAGCCTCGGGGTTGGGAAGATGCAAATGGTTGAGATCGCCAAAGCGCTTTCGGAGGATGCCAGGGTCCTGATCCTCGACGAACCGACCAGCGCCCTCAGCGAAGCCGAAATCGACAAGTTAATGGATATCCTGAGGACCCTCAAGAACAACGGCATTACTTGTATCTACATCACCCATAAACTGGAGGAACTCTTCCGCATCACGGACAAGATCACGGTCATGCGCGATGGCAGGGAGATCGTTACCAGGCCGACCACCGAGTTCACCCAGGAGAGTCTGGTCAGTTACATGGTGGGGCGGGAAATGAAGGAGCGCTTCCCGAAGGCGAAACGCTCAGCGGGTGAAGTTATTTTTAAAGTGGAAAACCTGAAGGCGTTCGATCCCAACGACGCTAGCCGTGGCATCTTGAACGGCGTCAGCTTCGAGGTCCGCAGGGGCGAGATTTTGGGGATCGCCGGTCTGATGGGCGCCGGGCGGACCGAACTAGTGATGACCCTGTTCGGGGAATACGCCAGGATCGTAGACGGAACAATTACATTGAACGGCAGGCAGATCAGGCCTACCAGCGCCCGCCAGGCGATCAACGCGGGCCTGAGCCTGGTGCCTGAAGACCGCAAGGGCATGGGATTGATCTTGATCCAATCCATCCTGAAGAATATTTCGCTGCCTAATCTCGATCAATTCTCGGGATTCTTCCGTATCGATGCTGACGCGGAATTGAAGGCCAGCTTGATCCAGTCGAAGAGCCTGACGATCAAGGCGCCCAGCCTCGAAACGACGGTCGAAACCCTTTCGGGTGGAAACCAGCAGAAGGTGGTCATCTCGAAGTGGCTGCTGTCGAAACCGTCCGTGCTGATCATGGACGATCCCACCCGCGGCATCGACGTTGGCGCCAAGTACGAGATCTACAAGTTGATGAACGAACTGGCGGAGAACGGCGTGGCCATCATTATGATCTCCAGCGACCTCGAGGAGGTGCTGGGGATGAGCGACCGGGTCATGGTGATGTGCCGCGGACATTCGACCGAAACCCTGCCCGTCGCCGAGGCAACCGTGGAGCGCGTGATGACGCTGGCCACGGGTGTTTCCTCCTGACGAGAAATCGATGAAGGCAAACTGAGGTAATTTCATGGATAACTCCAACCCAAACACGCTCAAGAAAAACGGCTTTCTCTCGGAACTGTATGGGGTCTTGCGCCTCAACATACAGACTTATACGATCCTGTTGGCCTTGATCGGCATCTGGGCAATCTTCTTTTTCACAACAGGTGGAACCTATCTGGCGCCGCAGAACGTGTCGAACCTCTTCCGCCAGATGTCAGTGACGGCATTCCTGGCGGCAGGCATGGTGCTGGTGATCGTGATCGGCGGCATCGACCTATCGGTGGGGAAACTGGCGGGGTTTGTGTCGGTTGTGGCGGCGTATTTCCAGGCCCATATCTGGTTCGAATATCTGCCCGACCAGCCGCTCTTGGCCGCCGCCCTGACCGTGGCCGTCAGCCTGCTGGTCGGCGCGTTATTTGGCGCGCTCCAGGGATATATCATCGCCTATCTGCGCGTGCCGTCGTTCATCGTCACCCTGGGCGGCCAATGGCTGCTCAACGGGTTGATCCTGCTGGTCACGGCTGGAAAGACCATCCCGGCCAACCAGCCCTGGTTCTCGGATATCGCCCAGGGATACGTTCCGGCCGCCTGGGGATGGGTACTGGGTTTCGTGGCGATTGCCTTCCTGTTTTGGAGCATGTTCAACGGACGTCAGAGCAAACGAAAACACGGCTTTGCGCTGCGAAATATCTACATCGACCTGCTGTCCACTGGCTTTGCGGCGCTGATCATCCTGATCTACGTCTACAATGTCAATAGTTATAAGGGGATCCAGAACCCGGTCCTGCTGTTGGCGGCGACCGCCATGATCATGATCTACCTCGCGAACAATACCCGTTTTGGACGCTATGCGTACGCGATTGGCGGCAACCGCGAGGCGGCGCGCCTTTCGGGAATCAACATCCCCAGGATGACGTTCAGCATCTTCGTTCTGATGGGGTTCCTCTCCGGCGTGGGCGGAATCGTGCTGGCGTCTTATGTAGGCTACGGGACGATTGCAGCGGGCGCAGGCTACGAGTTGGACGCCATCGCCAGCTGTATCCTCGGCGGCACGTCCACCCTCGGCGGCATTGGGACGATCCAGGGCGCCATGATCGGGGC